>JANQRM010000470.1 GCA_028284565.1 Anaerolineae bacterium
GACGAAGCCAGCCAAGGCGCGACACGCCAGTTGTTCTTGCGCCTCGTGACCCTTGGTGAAGGGACGCAAGATACCCGTCGGCGTGTGAATTGGACGGAGCTGACTGCGATTGCCCATAATCATCCCGAAGTGATGGATGTACAAGATCAGTATGTACGCTATCGTCTGTTGACGACTGACCGTGACCCTCAGACACGCGAACCGATTGTCGAAGTGGCGCATGAAGCCTTGATAAGGGAATGGCAACGCTTGCGTGATTGGTTGAATAACAGCCGTGATGCCATCCGTACCCAACGTCGCTTGAGTGCCGCCGCACAAGAATGGCGCAAGTCGGGGCGTGACAAGGGGTTCTTGATGACGGGCGCACAACTGGAGCAGATGGATGAGTGGGCGAAGGATACGGATGTTGCCTTGACAGATGAAGAACGTGCCTTCCTTGCAGCGAGTGTGGTGCAAAAGCGGACCCTAGATGCCCGTGAGAAAGAGCGTCGGTTGCGCCGGATTGAAGAGGAACAACGCGCTCGCAATCGTCTGCAAATTTTAGTCGCCGTGATGGCGATTGCAGTGGGTGTGGCGTTGGGCTTGACGCTCTTTGCTTTTACGGAGCAACAACGCTGGGCAGGTATCGCTGGCGATCTTGAATCGGAACAAGGCAGTTTGGAATTGGCGATTCAACAAGAAGCCTTGAATGCACAGGATGCCCACAGTCGCTACCTCGCTGCAGAAGCCCGTAACCTTGCGTCTGCTGGTGAGACACAACTCGCGTTGACGCTGGGTGTCGAAGCGTTGCGTGTGCAGAATCCCCCGCCCTACTCGCTGGATGTGATGGTCAACTTGTTGGCATTGCCACCGGGTGAGTATACGATTAGTAATCTGCTCCAAATCGCTGAGGATTCGGACGAGTTTCATGAAATCACCTGTGAACAGCGGGCGCAATATTCGGTTACGCCCTTGTGTGATGGGTAGTTTTTAGTTCTTAGTTGTTGGTGATTAGTTTTTAGACTTCTATCTCCGAAATGCTGAATTCATTTGAATTTGGTTTGTGATTCATTTGCGTTGATATTACCCGTCGCGCGGACACACTATGTTTTCGACGGTTGGTAGGCGTGTTCCCGTCGTGACGACGGTTAAAGTTAGTAAATGGTTTTAATTTGATTTCAGTTGACAGATAATAGCCTTTACAAAAGCCTCCCAAATTACTTCGTTTGCCACATTGTCCACGAATCATTTTTTATCCCCTCCCCAACCCTTCCCGCTTCGCAAGGAGGGAGTCTTTGTCTATAAATGTAAAGTTTTGCTATTTCAATAGTTTGAATAAGATTTGTTCAATGTTGGTGTCAATGTTTTTATTGCCGAAAATACGATATATGTTTTCCGGCAACAACGCCCTGCCTTTCAGCGAGTAGACACTGCTGTTCTTGCCATTTTGTTGCCGTTTGTTGCCACGAAAGTTTGAAATAGGTTGGATTTAGATTTGAGCTGATAGATTTTAGTCAGCATCTTGTTAGCTCTTAGCAATTCAATAGGACAGCTTGCATGGTCGTTGAGGTGCAATAACGACTCTTTCTCATTTTCAGCGTATCACAAAGTGAGGGTAAAGTGGGATGCAAATGGTGCGCGTAGACACTGCACTCTGCTATGCATTTTGCTATGCATCTGCATCGGGGGGATAGTTTTCATGTATCTGGCAAATTGAATAATTTTGAGTAGCTTAAAGACTCTGAGCGATAAGGAAGACGGTCGCCACAACGCCCCCGCCAAAAACTGCGTAAGCAATAAATACGCGAATTTCTTTACCCGAAAGTACCTTGCGATTAATCTCAACGGCATTGAGATAAGCATCCAATACACTTTCAAAGAATTGTTCGTCGCCAAGTGCTAAGGCTTCCTTTATACCTGTCTGACCACGCTCAAATGTGGCAGGAAGTCGCTTCAGGCGGTTGCGTGCGAAGAGCATCGCCCCTACTGAGGCTAATAGCGTCACAACATACGCAACCAAGCCCACATTGACAGTGTTTCGTTCCAGCTGTTGACCACTAACTGTCGAAAGTGCTACCAGAACAGTCAGGACAATACTACTAGAAGATATGACAGTCTGTGCCTTATTGTCTAGGTCATTAAACCGAGTCACTTGTTCTGATAGCGTGTTACGTAAAGCTTCCAGAATCGTGACTTCCTGAAATGAAAGGGTGCGTTTTTGGGGTGTTTCAGAATTGGCTGACATGCGTGCTCCTACTGTGCTCCCGTGAACTTAGCCGAGTATAACATGCAACGATAGTTGTCGCATTTTAATCAATTTAATACTCTATGAACCGTTCAGAATAGATGATGTCTATATCGGTCAATACATCTGCTGAATGCTTATGGGAGCAAATTCTTTTTATATCCTGTCTCATTCCACTTTCAAGAAACTCAGATTTAGTGAAATGCTATCTGCCGTTTGATGAGCTATACTCAGATCGAAAATCATAAAAAAAATATTATATTTGGAGGCTTATTATGCAAACCCAATTCTTTGAACGTTCAGAAGGTAAATTAGCATATACAGATTATGGTGGCGATGGCGAGTTGGTTATCATGGTTCCCGGCATGGGTGCAACTCGAAGCGAATATCGTTTTCTCGCCCCCTCTGTACGGGACGCAGGGTTCCATGTTGTTACCGTTGACTTGCGCGGGCAAGGTGAATCTAGTGCATTCTGGTCAGACTACGAATTGCCTTCTTCTGGAAAAGACTTGCTGGCACTTATTGAATTCTTCAACGAGGGTCCAGCTCATGTTATCGGCACATCGTATGCACCCGGCATGGCTGTATGGGCATCTGTTGAACGTCCCGAAATGATTCGTTCGATTGTGTTGATCGGGGCGTTTGTCCGTGACCCTAAACCGACATTGATACAAAAATTGATGATGTTCGCGTTGTTTGCAGGACCATGGAAATATGCAGGATGGCGTAGCTACTACAAGACCATATATCCATCACAGCAACCCGATGATTTTGACGAATATCTTGACCAGTTGATGGCAAACCTACATGAACCCGGCAAATTTGATGCCTTTGCCCAATTGGCAGCATCAACCCGAATCGAATCAGAGCGACGGTTGCCAAAGGTACAAGCTCCGGCTCTTGTTGTGATGGGAACTAAAGACCCCGATTGGTCTGACCCGATTGCCGAGGCGCATTGGATTGGCGAGCAACTGGGTGTCGAACCTGTATTCATCGAAGGTGCTGGTCATTATCCACAGACAGAAATGCCTGACATTACCAATCCAAAAATCATTCAATTCTTGAAGCAAGTCAACTAAGGCTGGACAATCATGGGAACACATCCTATTAACCTCGGACTCAGATTTATACTGGAGCTAATCGCTCTATTCGCACTTGGCTATTGGGGCTGGACGCAAGGCGATGGTGTTGTCGGGATAGGATTGGCGATTGCTCTTCCTCTCATTGGAGCAGTGATCTGGGGGACATTTGCAGTTCCTGATGACCCTAGTCGCTCTGGTAACGCACCCATTGCTGTCACTGGTTGGATACGATTAGTTCTGGAAATCACATTCTTCGTACTGGCGACTGTGGCACTGCTGGATCGAGGCATAATCTTACCTGCGATCCTATTCATCTCCGTTGTGATTATTCACTATATCGTCTCGTATGACCGCATTAAATGGCTACTTCAACAATAGTCATTGGTCTCTTGGCTTCTAATGGGATGACCCAAAGTGACTGATTACCCAAACCAACAAGGACAATCCATGCACCTGCATAATGTTTATTTTTCGTTGAAAAATCCGTCTGATGAAGCCATTCAGCAGTTGATTGATGAATGCACGACTTACTTAACGTTACAAGATGGTATCCTCTCGTTTCATTGTGGGCATTTAGAAACGGGGTTAGACCGTGAAGTGAATGACCGTGATTGGGACGTGAGTTTGCACATTTTATTTGAGTCACGTGAGGCGCATGATGCATATCAAACAGAAGCAAAACATCAGGTGTTTGTTGAGCGTAATGCTGAGTCATGGGCAAGGGTGCGGGTACTTGATACGGTGGTGAAGTCGAGTGCAGATTAAGAACCCGCGACTATTTACCTGTCGCCCTAGCTCGCATATTGATCATGGTAATTAGGAAATTCTTCAATCAGAATCATGAGATTTTGCATAAAGGTTTTTGCGGTGAAGGGCTTGGTCATATAATTGTGGAAGCCAGCATTGAGGGCTTTTTCTCGATCCCCTATCATCGCATGTGCAGTGAGCGCAAAAATCGGTATGGTTGCTAAATCGCGTTCTTGCTTGAGCATTTCAATCAGTTGCCAGCCGTCCATAATGGGCATAGACAAATCACACAAGATGAAGCGTGGGCGATAGGTTTGCAGACGTTCTAAGGCTTCTTGCCCGTTGGTGGCGGTTGATACCTTTGCGCCATAGTTCTTGAGGATACGACAAGCGACATCCATGTTTATGGGGTCATCTTCAACCACTAGCACTTCCCAATCTTGCAATATATCACGCGGAATATTTAACATTGGTCTCATTCCTTTCATAGCGAATGGTCTCATAATTAATTTTTTGAATCAGCGGTAAGGTGACAGTAAAAGTCGCCCCTTCATTGACCTGACTCGTTACTTGGATGTCCCCTCCAAAAAGTTGCACCAGCCGTTGGGTTATGGCTAAACCTAATCCTGTGCCTTCATATTTACGACTGGCGGACGAGTCCACCTGTTTGAATTTATCGAAAATAGCATCCTGTTGATTTTCTGGGATACCAATCCCTGTGTCTTGAACCATTAAGACAAGTTCGTTGTGCTGACGAATGATACGCATTAGAATCCGACCTTCATGCGTGAATTTGATGGCATTCGTTAGGAGGTTGGTCACGATTTGGGTTAGGCGTGCGGGGTCAGTTTGGATGGATTTCGGCAGATTGGATGCGAGTTCAAGCTCAAATTCGATCCCTTTGTCCCTTGCTAAAGGTTCAAAGCTCTGTTTCCACGATGTGCATAGCGAGTCAAGGGGAGCATCTTGAAAATCGAGCTGAACTTTTCCAGCTTCTATTTTGCTGATATCGAGGATATCGGTAATTAATGACAAGAGTTGATCGCCACTTCCTGCGATATTCGACACGAGGGTTCGGGCTTCGTCATCAATTTCACCCCCAAAGCCATCGAGCAAAATGCTACTATATCCAATCACGGCATTCAGTGGGGTTCGCAATTCATGTGACATGGTTGCCAGAAATTCATCTTTTACCTTATTCGCACGGATTAACTCATCAATCTGAGGACGAATCAAATAGGCTTCACGAATTTTTAGGGTAAAGGTCATCACGAGAGATAGCACGGTCAAAAAGGCAAAGGAATTCCAAAATTGTGCTGAATCTAAGTTTGGGGCGAGAAAGAGCTTGGTGAATAAGAAGCTGCTTATGATAAATCCATTGACAACCGATGCCCCGCGTACTGGAAGAATTAATCCACCAATGACAATTGGGAGTGCCAACCAAATCGCACCAGCATAGACGGGTGCATTCTCGCTAAGGGAACTTGATCCAATAAAGAACGTAATCGAGGGAGTTGCGGCAATCGCAAGCATCAAGGTTCCCGCTAAAATGAAGTGCTGTGTTCGGCTCAGTCCATAGATGCCAAGCATGAAAAACGCTGATAGCAATTGGATCTGAAAGGCGAGACCTCGATTAAAAGCCGCTAGTGTTCCAACAAATAATGCTAGAGACAATACAAGCCCCAAGCCAGAAATGAGGCGCGCCCGACGACGACTGTTACCGTCGGTCAGGTAAGCATGAGGTGTAGTCAGGCGATCCCACATGCTGGAAAAGGAAGATGTGACACGGAGTCTGGGTTCCGCTATCGTTGAAGATGCCATTTCATCCCTCCCTTAGACCTGTTCAAGCGAAGCGAATTCTGACAGTTTGTTAACGAGCATCTGTCGACGAATAGGCTTGAGCATATAATCTGCCATTGCTTCAGTCACTAATGACTTGATGTTACTATCAGCCGTCAATATCAAGACAGGAGTCTCTGCATAACCTTCCATCGCACGCATAGTTTTTAGGACATCCAAGCCTGTCATTTCGGGCAGATGGTAATCAAGGATGATTATGTCGAATTGATGAGCTTGCATTAAATCTAAACCATCTTGTCCATGTAGCGTTGTGACAACATGATATGGTTCTTGGTCCAAGATTTTCTCAACTAGATCGCAATTGATTTTATTATCATCGACATACAACAGGGATTTGTAGTTCAGGCTTTCTTGTTCATCGAATTGTTCGATCAATTCATAAGCTTCATTTGCGTTGTTGGCAAATTGTACTTTTCGAATACCCGGATACATCTTTCCCATAATCCCATAGATGCCTTGCAAAAATCGACTCTTGGCAATCACAACGATTAAATTGACCGCAATCTTTTGGCGACTTAATGCTGACTTAGCTAAGGTAATGAGGTTCTTGGGGGGGGTGAAGCCTTGTTGAGCATCAATTAGAATGTGGATTGGTTTCTCTTGAGGAAGCACCATATTCTCCACTTTCTCAATCGCTAGAAATAGGTCTTCCGCTGTCCAATTATCAATAAATGTACAGACTAAGATGCTCTCGTTGGCATCACCCCAGTCGAGTGTTATCATGTTGACCCTCCACAGCCATCTCGAATTATCCCTATTGTAAGGTGAATTTTTATTAATAAACCTTAAGGTTTTTTGGTATCGCGAGAAATCCGTATTTTTATCTGCTGAGGCGAATTGCTATCCATCAGCGGAGAATGAACCCTTCGGAAAGCGGGTCATCAGGGTCGATGAGAAGGCGGTTAATGCCCGTGATGTAGGCTGTGCCAGTGACTTCGGGGATGATGGCAGGGTGATTGTTGACCATGGTTGTTTCAACAACTTGCCCAGAGAATTGTGAACAGATGATGCTCTCGATGGTGATGGACTCACCGACTGCTAGCTCCCCTTTGGCATGATGAATCGCCAGTCGTCCACTAACTCCTGTTCCGGTTGGGGAACGATCTACTTCGCCATCGGCAAACACGCAGACATTCTGACTATGGATATCGCCTTCGCGCATGGAGACGAGTATTGTGCCGTAGAGGAAGTTTAAGTCGGGGTCGCCTTCGGGATGTAGAATGTCGTCACTTGCCATGACTGCCTGCTTGATGCGTCGTCCCACGTCAATGACTTGGCTCACATTGTCGGCAGAGATTTCAACACCAAGCGAATCGGCATCCACATAAGCATAGAACGCGCCACCAAAGGCTAAATCATACGTCACTTGTCCTATCCCCTCCACATCTACTTGCTGGTCGGGTGCGAGGAGGAAGGACGGTACATTGAGGAAGGAGACCTGCTGGACTTGGTTGTCTTTCATGTGGGCAGTGGCAGTCACACGTCCGGCGGGGGTGTCGATTTTGATGGTGGTCTGGTCGCCTGTGGGAGTGAAATAGCCTGTCTCCATGCCGACCTTCATTAATCCGATGATACCGTGTCCGCACATGGTACTAAAGCCAGCGTTGTGCATGAACAAGACCCCCACATCGCCATCGGGTGTGACAGGTGGAGTCAAAATACAACCATACATATCGGCGTGTCCGCGTGGTTCCCACATGAGGGCTTTGCGGAGATGGTCGAA
>JANQRM010000483.1 GCA_028284565.1 Anaerolineae bacterium
TTTCGCTAAGAGCAATGACCCCGTACAAACCGACAACAACAACTCGACCTGTTCCGCCATCTGACCCAACCAGTGGATAAGTCGCTCATTCGGGAGGAGTGGGCGAGTTCCCCAGCCACCAGGTACGATCAGAATGTCAGGTGTAGGACAATTATCGAGTGTGTAGTCTGGAAGGATTTTGAGCTGACCACGTGCCTTGATGGGGTCGGCTGTTAGCGCAGCGGTTTCCACACGGAAGGGCACAGGGTCATTCAGTTCACCCGTCACATTAAAGACTTCAAAGGGTCCCGCGAAATCAAGAACTTCCATATCATCAAAAATAAACAAAATCACATGGCGCGCTTCCGTCATTAGTGGTTTCTCCTATTTCAATATGATTGGAGACTAGCGCGTGAAGTGATGGATTGCACTCCGATTCTTGCGAAGAAGGGACGATTTTCACCGCCCCTTTATCTCTCGTCAGTTATCCATCCAAGCCCAGATTGATGAGCTGACTGGCTTGCTCTTGTGTCGGTGCGAGGGAAATCCACGTCACCTCTGGTACCGGATGTTGGAAGCAGAGCGAATCAGCGTCGGCTACCCAGCACTCACCATCCCACTCACTACCGAAACGTGCATTCGCAAACTCCACGAAGATTTCATAGAACTCGGTGGCTTCTAGGTCATCATCCCAGATAGTTTGCAAGACCCACGCATTCGTGCCATCTGTCGGATTGTGGAACAGTACGTAGTTGTCGCCACCCCAGCCGGTTGCCGCGTCATTGACATTATCAGCCCGTAAGTGTTGCTTGAGATATTGGCGCAGGTAAAATTCGCCTAACGTATTGCTATCCACAAACTCCCAGCCATCACCCAGTGCCTCAATCACACCATCCGAAATAGAAACTGGAATCGGTTGCTCACCAGCCAGATATTTTTCTGGATGATAGATTTGCTCTGTGGAAGTAGGCAAGTTGGTATAGGCTTCGTTCACAAGTTCCCAACCACCATTGGCAATTAAGTTCGCAACAAACACCTGTCCGTTGACATAGGGGAAAATCAATTCATCTTGCAAAATTTGCGGCGTGCCTTCAGGCATGGAAACCAAGCCCACATCATTCCCCAATTGCAACAACTCGCCCATGATGTCTTCATCTTCTTGCATCAGACGCAGGAGATAATCCGTCATGCCCTGTGTCGCATCGCCTTCAAATAGGGATTGCCCAGCGATGAATTGGTCGTTGTCATCAATCTCTTCGAGCCTGTCGATGATACCTCCCAAGTCAAAGTAGGCATCTTGGAGCGCGTGGATAAATTCATGCGAATAAGTAATCTCTTCAAGGAGAGGGAGTTCACTTTCGGGTGTATCTCCTGTAATGAGAATGACATTCATTGTCTTGCTATCGGGGTCATAGAAACCTGCAATTTGATCCTGATAGAGCGCAAGGACAAGTGCTTCAAGGTCAAGTCCCGGTTCGATAAAGTCAAATGCCTCATAGAAACGAGTAATGTCCGCCAGTTCTTCGGGTGGCAGTTCTTCCTCAAAGGTTTGGATCAAGAAGTTCAGTAAGTCGTCACGGGTGGGCAAAGCGCGGATAATTTCCGTTTCCAAAACCAGCCCTCTCACTTCACTTGTAATCGACTCGATACGGTCAAAATCAGCTTGGAGTTCAGGGGAAATATCCTCTTGAGCAACGATGGGCATAGCGAATACACTCAATAACGACAGCAATAGCAACAGACGTTTCATGGAGTCTCCTTTAATGATTGAATCAGGTTAAGTCATCGTATCACACTAGCATAAGCCTGTGAGATACATATTAAGCCACGATGAATAGACCATTGGTTAAATCTAACATCCCGACGGGTGTCAACTCTTTAGTTGCATTCAATGACAACATCGTTCACGACTTTACTATTCTTCTAACAAAGGGAGTGGAGTATACAAATTCAACATCAGGTAGGGCAAAGCAATCGCCACCATACCAATCACAAAATGATAGCAACTACCGTTTCCGAATCCCATGGCGGGAGGGTCATATTCTCGTCTAACACCAACTGAACAACAAAACCGCCCACAACAACGATAGTCGCCAAAATCCGCCATGAGCGAGCATGTGCTTGTAGACTATCCATCATCTGTCGTTCATCTTTGTCGCCTTGCAATGAATTCGTCCGTTGCACCAGCATCAGGAATAAGACAGCATGAATGATCAAGAGTATCAAATCAATTTCTGGGAGATTGTCCTTAAACACATTCACCAACAAGTAAGCTCCCAAATTGATAAAATAGACAATCAACAACAGCCGATCCGATATGAGTGATGTCAATTGTAACATGATATTAGCCCTTTCCTTTGAAGTAATGAGATAACGGTTTCAATGGTTCCAGCGAAAAAATAGCCTCGACAGGTAAATCAAAATACTCGGCTATCTGCAACGCGAGGACCAAACTCGGTTTATAGTCCCCCCGTTCGATATAACCAATCGTTTGGTAATTAACAGACAAAATTTCCGCCAGCTCTTTCCGCGATAAATTGTGGTCAGCTCGCAATGTTGCCAAGCGGTTATAGATTCTGGTGTTATCCATACATTTTATTGTTATATTTAATCAATATATTGTATATATACAACAATACAGTATAGATGTCAATACAATCTGCTTCATCTGATAATGACAAGTTAACCATCGACTATCATTCATTAATGATTTTCATATCAAAACAATCTATCATTATTAGAATTCGATAATCTCGTCTTAAAAAATGCGTAACACTCACGCGCTTTATGGGTTATTACACGTACGACGCATACCAAGAGTTGGTATGTTTTGATGAGGTAGGTTAAATGATAACAACAGACAACGCCCTAAATGTGGTCATCACGATTATTGTCAGCTATTTGCTGGGGTCAATTCCGACGGCGTATTTGCTGGCAAAAGCCAAAAATGTCAACATCTTTGAGGTCGGTAGTGGCAACATGGGCGGGACCAATATCACCCGAACCTTGGGCTTGCGCTACGGCATTCTCACGGGCTTGATTGATATGAGCAAAGGTGTGTTGGCGATTTGGCTAGCACGGACCATCTTCCTGCCAGACTTCTTAGGCACAGGTACGACGATTTCTGCTATTGTGGTCATCATCGGGCATAATTGGTCACTCTTTGCAACACTACTCACAGCAACCGTCAAAAATGGGAAAGTGGTCGCCACCTTCAAAGGCGGGAAAGGCGCGGCAACAGCATTCGGTACACTCCTTTGGATTGCCCCATGGACGATTCTCGCCGCGATGATTGCAATCGCTGGCTTTATTATCGCCCGAACACGCTATGTTTCACTCGGAGTCTTGGTCTCGTTTGGTGTGGCGCAAATCTGGCTGGTCATTCTCGTCGCACAGGGACTCTTGCCCAGTGAAGTCGTTCTCTATTCGGGTACATTAACCATAATGATGGCATGGCGTTTCCGCGATAACATCTACCGTCTACGCACTGGCACAGAACGTCGCTTTGGGGAGAAGGTTCAACTCGAACCAACAACGACGACATAAAGTTAGCAGTGTTTGCAAATAAAAAGGCAACTCTTTGCGAGTCGCCTTTTTGAATCATATTACAACGGATCGAGCTTACAAAATTTGATCCAAGAACTCTTGCGTCCGTGGATGATGCTCGACATCAGGGCTGAAGAAGTTTTCTGGGGGACCTTGCTCAACGATACGCCCATGATCCATGAAAATCACACGGTCTGCTACTTCCCGCGCGAAGCCCATCTCATGCGTCACCACAAGCATCGTCATCCCGCTTCGTGCTAGCTCTTTCATGACATCGAGTACTTCTTTAATCATCTCAGGATCGAGTGCCGAGGTCGGCTCATCGAAGAGCATGATCTTCGGCTCCATAGCCAAAGCACGGGCAATCGCCACCCGCTGTTGCTGACCGCCTGACAATTGTCCCGGATATTTGTAGGCTTGCTCCGGAATACCGACGCGCGTTAAGAGTTCCATCCCCCGTTGCTCCGCACGGTCACGGGGCCAATGGCGTACTTTCATCGGCGCGAGAGAGATATTATCCAAAATCGTCAGATGCGGGAACAGATTGAATTGCTGGAACACCATACCCGTCTCACGGCGGATTTCAGCAATATTCTGGACATCATGACTCAGCTCAATACCATCCACCATAATTACGCCTTCTTGATGCTCCTCAAGGCGATTAATACAGCGGATAAACGTCGATTTCCCTGACCCAGATGGACCGATAATCACAACCACCTCTTGCGGGGCGACTTCCAGCGAGATATTTCTCAGCACATGAAATTCCCCATACCACTTGTTGACTTCCTCACAGATGATGATCGGCTCATCGCTAGACATCAATTGTACTGCTTGAACATCGCTTGCTACTGCCATACCGGTTTCCTTTCGACAATGATTGCTGAATGCTTCTTCTTTTCGGTAAGGGCGTACATCTATACGCCCCTACAATAGGTTGCTACGTTTTGTTGATAAAACCTGAGCACCTATAACCGTCTCGCCATCGCAGCACCAGACCCGGTTTCCTCAATCCGACGGCTGATATACGACATCAAGTAACTAAAGATGAAGTAGATAATCGCCACATAGAGGAAGGTTTCCCGACGAAAGCCAATGAACTCGGCTTGTGCCACGACTTTGGTGGCGGCACGTGTCAAGTCAGTCAGACCAACGATAAAGACCAGTGAAGTATCCTTAAATAGCGAGATAAACTGACCCACCAACGCTGGAATCACCGCCCGTAGTGCTTGTGGAAGGGTAATGAACAGGGTTGTCTGCCAGCCAGCCAGACCCAGTGCTTGCGAGGCTTCCGTTTGTCCGCCGGGGACCGATTGCAAGCCACCGCGCACATTTTCTGCCAGATACGCCGCACTAAACATGGTCACTCCCACAAGGACACGGATGAAGCCTTCAATCTCTGCAAGAGACGGGTCAACCAGTGGTACAAGCAACTGCGCCATGAACAGCACCGTCACTAAAGGCACACCGCGAATCAGTTCGATATAACCAATACAGAAGCTCTTGACAATTGGCAAGCTACTGCGCCGTCCGAGAGCCAAAGCCAGCCCAATTGGGAACGACAAGCCAATCCCCAAGATGGTCAACTGCATCGTCAGCATCAAGCCACCCCAACGCCGTTTATCTGTCAAGGGTAGCAAATCATTGGGTGAAGTTTGCAAGATGCCCGCCGAGTCGAGGGCAGTCACGAAGGTCGGCACGAGGATGAGGACACCCAGCCAAACTAATGCTGAACCAATCAAACCGGGTAATGCCAGCCGTTCCGCACGAGTCTGTTCATTGACCTCTTTTCGTTTACGAAGCTCCCCTTGCTCCTGACCTCGATTGAAGAAGACCATCCCAACCACCAGCCATGCCAAGAAGAAGATGCTCGACCAGAAATCAATGCCGATTTCACGGTTGAACCATTGCACGCTCATCAAGAAGATACCGGTCACCAACCATGTCGGATTCCAGACCGTTGTCCCAACAAAGAACATGAAGACGAGCCATACAACATACCCCAACACGCCATAACTGACCAACTCGACATTCGATACCCAGTCGGGGTTAATGAGGAGGTTGAGGATGGGCAAGTCACGAATTTGCTGAACAATCTCGGCATCATTCGTCGCCAATAGAGGCATCAAGAACACCACGATGATCCAGACCAACGCCGAGACCTGCACGCCATAACCCGCCATCCGTTGAGAGATACTGTCTCGATTCAGATACCCAAAGTAGCCAGCACCAAATCCCAGAACAGCCAAAATCACCCAATTGAGCAAGGGTTGCAAATCACTCAGTTCATAGGCGGGCCAAATCGATTCCACAATATACCGTTGGGCAAAGGGTAAGAACAATGCGCCAAGCAAAAGCCCATAGCCCATTAAGCCACGGAAGTTCAAGCCAGCGAAGTACATCACCGCCAACCAAACCAAGCCCGCGATGCCACTACCGACAGTTGCACCCGCGAAGTTACCAATCCCTGATGCCAACACATACATCGCCACAGGGAACAAACCCCACGCATACAACGACAGCTGACCCAAATCACCTTCGGCTTCTTCGCCATGATTGGTGCGGTTCATCCATGCGTTCAACTGACCTGCAAGGACTATCGCCCCCACAATAATCAGGACTTTGAGAATCGCCGCCGGAAGCCCCATCATCTCCGCCATACCAAAGTCACCATTCACGGGACCAAAGTAGATGAGGACGGGAACGAGGGGCAAGAGGGCAACACCCAGCAAGGTCAGCCGTGCGCCACCATTATTGAAGCGGGTCTCTGTACCCATAGCATGTGCTAAGGCACGTCCCAAGACAAAGCCAAAGATGCCCACCAAGAATGTCGGCAAGAAGAGACGTTCCATTTGTCGCAGATGAACCGGAACAAAATGTGCGAGATAATCACCAAAACTCCGTTTGCCACGGAATTGATTGTCTGTCAATTGAGCAAAGGGGACATCATCACCCTCAATTTCAGGTCGTCCGCCCTCTACTTCGAGGAAGTCATCTGTCAAGCGATAATAGACCGTCTCTTGACCCACAGCTGTACGTTCCAACATCGGGTTAATGCCATCAACCTTGATAATGGCAAGTCCTTCTTCACCCTCTGCAATGGTTTTACGGATGATATACCAGCCATCGGCAGGGATACTAAATTCAAGCGCATCCGAATCCACCGATAGCGTATCACTGCTCAAGACCGCTTGCGACGCACCATCTAGTAATTCGATATTGACGGTATTCCCAACTAAGGGATAAGTCGAAGTCGTTGTCGGCACATCCAAAATCGAGAGGAATTCATCGGCGTACGATACATCTTCACCATCAACCGTATAGACATCTTCGCCTGCTTTGAGCATCGCCACGACTTCTTCTAAGCGGACTTCAGCCTCTTCTGACACATCACCGGTCCGTCTCAGAGTCCGTATCTCAGCATCCAAACGTTCCAATTGGTCGTCTGTCTGTGTCCCACTCAGGAGTAATTGTGCGATTTCTGCCACACGCTCACGCCGTTCAATGCCACGTTGAGCATTGGACAAAAGCGCATTCGCTTCACGGTCACTAAAGCCAGAAAGTTCTGCCAACGTTGGGTCATCGGCGACCTCATCAGAGGCAACAGAAATCCGAATTGTCTCGCCTTCCGCCGCGATAAACCCAAGTTCGGTCTGTGCGCTAAGGGTGTCTTGACGATCCACGATGTCGATATTCCCCACCGTAAAGTAAGACGATGGAAAAGGAATGGTTGATTCAATCAGCGTTGGAATAATTGCCATCGCCAGTAAAAAGCCACCGCCCACAAGCGCAACCGTCCGTGCTGACCGCCGCCCCCATGTGGCAATGCTCACACCGACCAAGCCACCCGCAATCAGCACGGTCAATGCCACCCGCCATTCAAACTCAAACTCAAAGCGGTCAAGCATAAACACACGCAGGTTGTTGATAATCGCGTACCAATTGGCTTCTTGGATTGCCCAACTAAAGAAGGAAATTACCATCGCAATAATCAGGACGACTGAAGCTATCGTCAGAACGATGTCTGCAGGTGAACTGAACAAATTTTGTCGTAACCACGCCAAGGGACCCACTTCCAACAAAGGAGGGGGCTTCGTCGGGGGTTCTTCATTATGGATGATGGTTTCGTAACGACCATCCGCTTGGGGTTCGTCATGTATAGTCATCGTTTTCCCCTCCTACCGTGTCACCAATTGGAAACGTTGGTTGACTGCGTTCATCATGACCGAAATCGTCAAACTCATGACAAGATAGGTCAGTAGAACAATAAAGATACCGGTCACCGATTGCCCAGATTGATTAATCGTCGTGTTCATCACTTGGAACAAATCCGTATAGGACACAGCAATCGCCAAACTGGAGTTTTTCGTAAAGTTCAAATATTGGTTGCCCATCGGCGGGATAATCACCCGCAAAGCTTGAGGCAAGATAATCAAGCGCAACATCTGGAAGCCACTTAAGCCCACCGCACGGGACGCTTCCGTTTGTCCTTTCGGGACTGCTTGAATCCCCGCCCGCACAATCTCCGCGATAAAGGCAGAGGTATACACCACCAAACCTAGGAAGACAGCGAGATAGGGAGCTTGCAATTCAATCCCGCGCTCTATCGCCGTTCCACGTGCATTCCGTCGAGGCGGTGCATATAACAGAGGTTGATTAGCATACTGAATCTCTTCTTCAAACGAGAGTGTGCCTTCCGCATAAGCCTCTTGAAGCAAAACCGATTCACCCGTTTCACTTAAAACAATCGTCTCTTGTTGCGGTATCCATGCTGTAAAGAACCAGCCGAGCAACATAAAGCCCAGCAATGCCAGCACGACATAATTCCCACGATTGATGGGGCGTCCGGTGGTTTCGATGATATTGCCCAGATACACCCACGCGCCATAGGCAACCGTCCCGCCAATCGCCAAGAAGCCCAAGAAAATCGGGAAGGTCGAAGTCGGAACAAGTTCAGGCAGTGCAACACCCTTAATACTGATGAGCATCACAGGGAAGAAGGCAAAGCTACCATCAATCCCTAACAGACCAATCGCCAAATCCACGAGCGTCGCAAAGAATCCCGACAAGGGAATCGCCACAATCCAGCCAATCAATAACCCAATCAGCGAGAAGCGGAAACGCCACATCGCCTCAGGAATAGGTAGAAGATTCTTACGCCGTTCTTCTGGAATGACACTCAGGATAAGTCCAATAACACCAAGCAGGATAACGGCACCTTGCAACAAAGCGACCCATTGTTCGTTTTCAATATCATTGCGTCCGGCTAACGTGTTGATTTCCGTAAAAATCAGTGCAATCGGCAAAACTGCAATCAACAAGGGTCTATGCCATGTCCCGCGAGGACGACTGCGAACCAGACCAAACCAATAAATCAGCCCTAAGATGATGTAGAGGAGATAACGGATGAGATCGCGTGATTGAACCACCCTTTCAGTTGGGACTTCAATCGCTTCGTCCAGCGCAGGAAAGGCAAAAATCACGATGAAGAACCACGCGATAATCTGCAACAGAATCGGTGTGTTTCGCAGGAGTTCGACATACGCGCGGGCGAGTGTCCGTAAAAGCCAGTTGTTACTCAGCAAGAATATTCCAAACACAATCCCTAAGAGAGTCGTCGCCACCAAACCGGGCAAGACAATCCGTAGAGTGTTAATCACCCCTACCCAAAAGGCTTCTTGATAGCTGTCATCGGGGGTGTAATCCCCTGCATCAGCCAGTGCAAAACCAGCACGATTCTGGAAAAAATCAAAGTTCGGCTTTTGGTTTTCTGGCAGGGAAGAATTAATCTGATTCCCCAACTGCGACAAAATAACCACTGTCGCAATAAGAAAGAGAAATTGCAATACCCCGGCAATAATTCGCCCATCCCGCAAGAACGCCGGAAGGATACTCGCTTGGCGCGGGGGCGATGGAGACAGTTCAGTCATGGCAGGTGCATCCTTTATCTATGCGTCGCCAATGGAGGGTCTGGCACACGAGAGGATAGGTATTCGAGGAAAAGAACGACTAAGTAGATGTGTTGCGTTATTCGATTGGTTGTTTTCAATAAATCAACTATTTAGCAATAATTTCCAAAACGAAACGCGGACTGTTCTTGTTCCAACTCTCGATGACCAAACCGCTAAAGTACGAGGGGACACTCACAGCGTCTGCCATGAGCATCCCAGAATGTTCCTTGTTACATCGATCGACTTAACGGAAGGGTGGTGAGTAGAGCAACCCGCCGTCCGTCCATAGACCATTCACACCACGGCTGAGACCAAAGACAGTGTCCACACCGAGGTTCCGTTCAAAGATTTCGCTGTAGTTACCAACTTGGCTAATCACGTTGACCATGAAGTCATTTGGGATACCCAAGTAGTCGCCTGCGCTGTTTTCGCCAGAGCCAAGGAAACGTTGAATATTGGCATTGTCGCTACCGACAAAGTCCATCACGTTGTCACTCGTAATGCCGAATTCTTCAGCTTGGATCAAACCATAGACGGTCCAGCGAATCACGTCAGCAAATGCAGGATCCGTTTGTGGGCTTAAAGGTCCAAGTGGCTCTTTACTGATAACTTCGGGGAGGATGAGATGTGCGCCGGGGTCTGCGGCAACCGCTTTACGGGAAACCAGACCACTCGTATCCGTTGTCACGGCATCGCAAGCATCAGCATTATAGGCATCCATCACCGCATCGAAGTCTTGGAAGGTGTTGAGTGTCCAGTCTGCGCCACGAGCTTCGATTTGATCTGTGATGTTCAATTCGGTGGTTGTACCTGCATTGGTGCAAATGGTAATCGTTTCTTCTGCCAGCTCATCCATATTGCTCACACCAAATTCCACCTTGACCATCACACCTTGACCATCATAGAAAGTAGTTGGACCGAAGGTTGCGCCCCATTCCGTGTCACGGCTGAGGGTCCATGTGGTATTACGGGACAGCATGTCGATTTCACCCGAAGCTAGAGCTGTCGGACGGTCAGCCGCCGCCAAAGCACGGAAGCTGACAGCATTGGCATCGCCTAGGACAGCCGCGGCTACAGCACGGCAGATATCCGTATCGAAACCTTCAAATTCGCCAGCGTCATTGACTGTCCCAAAGCCCGGAAGTTGGTCATTCACACCGCAAATCAATTCGCCACGGTCAATGATCCGTTGCAAAATCGAACCATCTTGCGCGACAGCAACAGTTGTCCCCATCAACACGATGGCAACCAAGAGCAGGGCAGTAAATACAAGTTTACGAGTCATAAGAATCTCCTTGAGTCGTAGATTTAAGTGTTAAGAAACGCCACAAGCCCACTAGCCATCGTCCGAACATTTTTATTGATAGCTACGGAATGCGTCGTGGCACAGAGTCTATATCAGCTTACGGCATATGTCAAAGAGTCTAACGCGGACAAAACACACAAAATCTTGGGTAAACTAACCAGAATTAGGTTATTTATCCAATAAACCAGTCACTTGAGTGTGTTAAACATTACAAACTCACCTAGTCTTCAACATCAGGGGGTAGAGTAGCCAACCACAGAAAATCGTTCGTCAACATCATCTGCACAAATAGACGATAGCCCGTGCTCGACGGTTCGATTCGGTCACTATCCCCAGTCGGTTCGGGTGATGGCTTAGGACTATGGAATGGAATTAAGGTGACAAACAACCCTGTATCAGTACGGACAATCAAACCTGTCTCACCTTCATAGACACTCGGCACACCCATCGATATCTCACGCTCCTCCAGCAAGTCACTAAAAGGCAGGTTGGTGCGAAGCGACGTAGACTCCTGAATACGAATCGGCACACGTTCCACCGCCAACTGTGCATCTGCTTCATTATCATAGACCAAACCCACGACTGTGATTTCCTCTTCACCCCCGTCGATCTCCGCGAAGACAGCCAATTCAAACGGCGGAGCCAATAACTCAGCAAGTTCATCAAGATTGTTCAGACCAAATGCCTCACGAATCTGGTCAATTTGCTCTTGGCTCGCATCTTGTGGTAATACCTGCTCGACAAGTGCCTCTACCGAGAATAAGTCAGGGTCTTGTGGCAAAAAGAGAGCTTGTTTAATCGCTCCAAGAGAAGCTACGGCTTCCGTCGCAACCCGATATTCCAGCACATCCCCCAACGAGCTGATGGTCCCGTGCTGCACCTTAATATGGGTATCAATCATGGCAAAATCAGGCGACAGAATAAGCGTATCGGGCAAAACCAAGGTGGGTAAATATCGCCCCAATTCGTCGATAATCGGAGGTAAAAGTAAACGATCGCGTAAGTTCTGTCGAGCAAGCCCTTCACACCCATCAGGCGGGCAATACAAGGTCCCACCCGCAACTTCTTGCAGGGTATAGTCAAACGATGCGAGTGTAGATGCCAGAACCGACTGGTCTAAATCAAGCACATTCAAGTTAGCTGATGATGGTGGTATGCCATATACGAGCGTTTGATGAATGCCAAAGAAATCAAATCCTATTGGCTCATCAGTGTTCATTCCCCGAAAGATAAAGTCAAACCATCTCGGTGGATAACTCACCCCAAAGAGGGTCGCACTCCACAAAGATTGCCTCTCATCAGACAAAGCCTCAAACTCCGCCTCACTTTCGACACGGTCAAATCCAATTCGGTCAGCAAACATGCCAGCAATATCCGTAAAGGCTACGATATTGCCACGAATATCGGGCGTATCGGGAACTTGTTCCAACATGTTCATGAGGACATTCGCCTCTTGCCCCAGCGTGGTCGGTTCAGCAAAAAAAACACCTACCATGAAACTAAGAGATACAACGGCAACGAAAATCTTCCGAATAGCGAGATTTCGACGAGTTGACATATGGCTTATCTCCTGAATAACAATGACTTGACGATGAGAGTTTATCCTTCATTGACAGCAAACGCATTCACAAACTCATAGCGTTCATCGGAAGTAAACGTCCACACAGGAACCCAGCCGACCCCCATCATCATGACTTGAATATCCTTCTTATACGGATTGATTTCATAGTCTTCCGTTTCTTTCTGTGCATCTTGCCACTTCTGCTCCACTTCATCAAGCGCATCACGCAATTCCTGTTCCATATCCGCAATCTCGCGCTCAAGAGATTCCAATTCCGCTTTCGTCTCTCGCACTTCCGCTTTCAGTGAGCTTTTCTTACTCGACGCACGCCCAATTTTCGACAGTGATGAACTCGTGCGTCGTCCACTGAGGAAGTTCAACACCCCTTCAGCAATGCTCGCCACTTGCTGATGTCCACTGGCAGAGGCTTCCGCTTCATCTTTTGCAAGTTCGCGTTCTTTCTTCTCCCGACGGTCTTCCAGCTTCTCAATCTTCTTCGTGTATTGCTCTGTCACCTTATCCACTTCGGCATCGCGTTTTTCCCGCGCGGCTTGGGAAACAGCGGCTTCAAATTCACTCGGTTCAGCATCGGGGTCGCCATACACATCAAATTGTGGATTGCACGGCACAGTCAGCGCATAATCTTTATAGAGGACATCGACCAAGTTCTTTTCAAGTTCTTTAATGCGCTTGTCATCCGACAGTGCGACAGGCAACTCCCCAAACCATGCCTCTTTGCGAGTTTCAGTCTCCACATCTCGGCGGTCAACAGCGGGTACTTTCACGGATTCCCAATCGACATAACCCGAACTTTCTAACCGCGCCACATGAAAAGCATACTCACAGTCTTTGCGAATACCCGACTTGCGGTCATCATAGCGAACACTCACTTGCGCGAATAACATCGGTTCATAAGCGAGTTGCACCTTTTCGGGGTCATCCACCCGCTTGTTATAATCGCGTTCCCACAAACGCACCGCCTCCGCAGGCTTCACGTTAATCGGCAAAAAGTACTCATCCACATCACTCACAGCAGGTTTACTAACTGTAAAACCGCGCGGAAGTTCCGTTTCAGGTTCTGTAGATTCGGATGTTGTTGGCAGAGGGGTAGAGGTCGGGGAAGCTGACTCCGTACTTGTCGCTTGTGATGCTTCAGCAGAACGCCTCTCCATCAATGTGCCGATTTGCTGACGGGTTAAGGGTCCTGCCAGATAATTCATCGCCCAACGGGAATGGAAGAGTGTCGTCGCACCCTTATCATGCACATTCCGCATCAAGAAGACCCGCGATTTCACCTGCGCCACCAATTGCTTCACCGCTGCTAAGTCCATATCCCCACTTGCCGCGGCTTCTTTCAGCCCAGCCATAATGCGGTCACGGTCTCCATCCGACTGCAAACGACCAATCATCCACGTCCCGATATTCGACAAACCCTTATAATCAAGGTCAACCGGATTTTGCGTCGCCATCAGCACACCAATGCCAAAGGCACGCGCTTGCTTGAGTAGTCGCAGAAGCGGTTCTTTACTTGGTGGATTTTGTATCGGCGGGAAGTAACCAAAAATTTCGTCGATATAGAGGAGGGCGCGCAGGCTTGATGTCCCCTTTAAGTTTCGCATCCAACCCAAGAGCGTTTCTAATACCAACGTCATGACAAACATGCGCTCCGTATCATTCAGATGTGAGGTATAGAACACCGCGACTCGTGGCTTGCCATCGGGCGTATACAACAACTGTTGCATATCCATCGGCGCGCCCTCCAACCACGCTTCAAACGAAGGTGAGGCAATCACATTATTCAGTGTCATTGCCAAACTCATGCGCTTATCGGCTGGAATGTACTTGTCAATTGGGAACACCCCCAACTTCTCAAAGGGTGGCTCTTGAATTTGCATAATCACATCTTCAATTGTCAAGTCGTTGCTCGCGCGCCAATTATGCTCAAAGATATTCGCCAGCAAGACGTGTTCAGCATCCTTTACAGGCTCAGCTTGTACACCTGCCAATGACAGCAATGCCGTCACCATCCCATTGATTTGTTCGCGCAAGGACTCTTCATTGGCTTCAAAGTCACCTTTGGGAGCTTTCAACGAGGCAAGAATGCTAATCGGAACGCCTGCATCAGAACCCGGTGTAAATATGGTGTACTCTGCCGCGTTTTTCAGCTTCTCCATCCGAGCGGAATCAATACCCCAACCGCCAAGCCCATTCTGCCACAGGCTGGCTTTGTCCTGCGCCATGGTGGGAACATCTTTCTCTTTTCGCCGTGCCTCATCCTCGTCAATCCATGGCTCAAAGGCTTTCGGGTCAAAATCAGAGAAGGTCAGCAAGAGGTTTCCCATATCCCCTTTGGGATCGATGATAAGCACCGGAATCCCATCCAGAATCGCCTCCTCTAATAGGCAGACACACAAGCCCGTTTTCCCACTCCCCGTCATCCCCAACACAAGCCCATGCGTCGTCAAATCACGTGAATCATAATAAACGGGGGTATCATCCAGCACTTCATCCGTATTCGGGTCATACACCCGCCCAATGAAAAAGTTATTCGGTGCATCAATAAAGGTCATGTTTTGTTACTCCGCTTTCTCTGTATAAATGAGACATTTACGAAACACTGCTTATTCCAAGACTTATCTCTTTGTGTCTTTGCGTCCTTCGCGGTCTTGGCGTTGAATCAGTTCGTTTTTGGTTTATTCCTCGCCGATTATAAGGAACATCATCCCACGCCACAAACCAATCTTCCAACAAAAACCCAACAATGCCTCAAGACGCAATCGAGAAACTTACTGTATAATACAAAAGAAGATTGTAAATCGCTGAAGGACAACAACCCCTTGAGTCAATCACCGGACATTCCCGAAAAAGAACTTCGAGAACGTTGTGCCACCATCCTAAGCAACTCGGCAGAAGAAGCGCGCCGTTTAGGACACAATTTCATCGGCACAGAGCATCTCTTTATCGCGCTCACCCGCAATGAACACGGACCCACAAGCGAACTCTTGCGTCGGGCTGGCTTTAACCCACGCCATATCCGCAATGAGATTCGACGCGAAATCGGTGCAGATGAAGGACCCTTAAACGAAGTCCTGCCCGTCACACCCCGCAGTGAAATCGTTCTCTCGCTCAGTATTTTCCTTGCTGAGCAAGAAGACCAATACGAAGTCACCGAGATGCAAGTCCTCATGGCACTCCTGCAAGAAGGCGAAGGAGTCCCCATTCGTAAATTGGTTGAACTCGGCTTTGACCTCAATTTGTGGCTTCAAAAGCTCATTAACGAGCAACACAGCGACCTCATCGCACCCCTCTCATCAGCCGATAGCGAAATCGATTTGTGGGAAGATGACGACAGCGACTTCGACATAGACTTCTCCGATGACTTCCCGCCCATAATGAACCAATCCGACAGTGCGGATGATTTACCCAGTACCCCGTTGCTAGACCGCTATGGACGCGACCTGACGAAACAAGCCGAAGAAGGCAAAATATCCGAAGCCATCGCCCGCGACAAAGAGATTCGCGCGCTAGCTCGGACCCTCGCTCGTAGCAAGAAGAACAACCCCCTCCTCATTGGGGATGCGGGAGTCGGGAAGACAGCCATCGTGGAAGGGCTTGCTTACGCCATCCATCAGAAAACCGCCGCCAAAACCTTGCTGGATAAACGCATCGTCCAAATCGAAATCGGCAATTTGGTGGCAGGGACAAGCCTACGAGGTCAATTTGAAGAACGACTCATCGGCATTGTCGAAGAGATTAAAAGAGCCGAAAACATCATCCTTTTTATCGATGAGATTCACACCATCGTCGGTGCAGGCGATACCATTGATAGCAACCTTGATGCCGCCAACATCCTCAAACCTGCTTTGGCGCGGGGGGAGATTATGTGCATTGGCGCGACCACCCACGAGGAATATCGCAAAGCCATCGCCCAAGACCCCGCACTTGACCGACG
>JANQRM010000491.1 GCA_028284565.1 Anaerolineae bacterium
ATTTAGATACCCCGCAGTACATTATCGACGCAACCCAAGAAGCCATCCGACAAAACAAGATTCCCCTCTCCCCTGTTGGCGGATTGCCAGCATTACGAGAAGCTGTTGCTCAGAAGTTGCGACAAGACAATAACCTAGCTGTGGATAGCGAGAACGTCATCATCACGACAGGCGGGCAAGAAGGCTTGTTTGTGTTGATGCAGGTGTTGCTCAATCCGGGGGATGAGATTCTCGTCCCTGACCCGCGCTACACCTCGTATGACCAAGCGATTGCGAGTGCCGGCGGGAAGATGGTGATGATTCCCACTGACCATGAGGATGCCTTTAACCTGCGTCCTGAAGCGGTGGAAGAAGCGATTACAGATAAAACGAAAGCCCTGCTCATCGTCACACCCAGCAATCCCACAGGAGGTATCGTTACCAGAGAACGCCTTGAAGCGATTGCCCAGATTGCGCTCAAGCATAATCTTATCGTCATCTCGGACGAAATCTATGAGAAGTTTGTCTATGACGATTGGGAACATCTCAGCATTGGCTCGGTTGCGGGCATGGAATCGCGCACAATTACGCTCAATGGCTTCTCCAAAGCCTATGCCATGACTGGCTTGCGTGTGGGTTATGTCGCCGCGCCAAAAAACTTTATTGCGGGGATGGAAAAAGTCAAAGCCATCACCACAGGCGCACCTGCCAGTGTCTCCCAGATCGCCGCGTTAAATGCAATCCAAGGACCTATCGAACCCCTGCTTGAATTTAAGCGGATTTATGCCGAACGTCGGCAAGTGATGATGGACGGCCTCAGCGCAATGGGTCTTGATTACAGCGAACCCCGCGGGGCATTCTTCTTGTGGACGAACAGTTCATCGACAGGCATCCACGCGACGGAGTTGAGCTATCTCTTGTTGCGTGATGGCAAGGTGCTTATCTTCCCCGGCACAGGCTTTGGCGAACAATGGGGCGGCTATTTGCGAATCAGCATTTTGCAATCCTCAGACAAAATCCGTGAGGCATTGACGCGGATGGAAACGGTCGTCAATAAATATCGCGTGCCAACCACGTAAAGGCTAGCTAGTGAATCGCGTCGAACTCCTCCAACAACTCATCCAAATCCCCTCTCCGAATCCACCGGGCGATACGGTAGCGATTGCTGAATTTATTGCGGAACAAACGCGTACTATTGGTTGTGAAGTCCGCACCCCTGCCCCAACTGATAAGCCCGAAGCCGTGAATGTCATCGCCACATTGGGACAAGGCGACCCTGTCATCATGCTCCACGCGCATATTGATACCGTCCCCATTGCCGATACCGAAGCGGGCAAATGGACGGTTGATCCTTATGGTGGTGTTGTGCAGGATGGCAAGCTCTACGGGAAAGGCAGTATCGACGACAAAGCCCCCCTCGCATCGATGATCCTGACCATGATAGAAGCATCTCAACAAGATGCACTCAAAGGGACTCTCGTTCTTGTGGGTGCGGCAGAGGAGGAAGTCGGCGGACAACTCGGTACGAAGTGGATGGCAGACAATGGGCATCTTCCGGAATGTGATTTCATCGTCGTCGGTGAACAGACATATAATAAAGTCGCCACTGCTCATAAGGGGGTGATGCGTGCGACAGTGCGTACCATTGGCAAATCGGTTCATGCGACAAATCCTAATCGAGGAATCAATGCGATAACGGCAATGGCAAAAGCTGTGCTTGCCCTAGAACAATATCACCATGAACTGAGTGAACGGGAACATCCTATGGTGGGTTCGCCAACGTGCAATGTGGGGGTGATACAAGGTGGTAGTACGGCGAATGCTGTGCCTGACCTGTGCACCATCAAATTAGACCGCCGTATGATTCCGCGTGAAGACCCTGAAGTGGTCAAAGATGAATTGCACGGCGTGATTGATTCGGTGAATGTCGCTCCGGCTGAGATTAGCATTGGCGATTTTCTCTTTTCCAGTTGGTTTGGCTCATCCATCGAATCAGAACTATCACAGACTTTCTTGAATTGTGTCCGTAACGAACTGAAGGATGAGCCGGGTCCGGTGGGGTATCTGCCGGGGAGTGATGCCAAGCATCTGATGAATCTGGCACGGGGCGATATGATTATTTTTGGTCCGGGCAGTTATGAAGTTGCCCATGCGTTTGACGAGCATGTTCGTGTTGAGGAATATGATAAAACGACGAATATCTTGCTCGATTTTGTGAAGAGAACACTTTTTTAAGGATAGGCTTGTGAATGTCGATACACTCATCACGCAAGGTCAAGTCGTCACAGAAACAGGTGTCGAATCGCTGGATGTCGCCATACGCGGCGACAAGATTGTTGCACTCTTGGCTGATTCCTCTGCTGTCACTGCCGACACGGTTATTAATGCCTCTGGAATGTTGGTCTTGCCGGGTGCGATTGATATTCACTTTCATTGTCGTGCGCCTGCCTATCCTCAACGGGGTGACTTCGCCACGGAGACTCGTGCGGCGGCGGCGGGTGGTGTGACAACCATCTTCGAGATGCCGATTTCTAAGCCTTGTTGTGCCACTGGTGACATCTTTCGGATGCGGAAGCAACTAGCTCAAGAGAATTGTTATGTCAATTTTGGCTTGTATGGCGCGCCCGGTTTGCTAGACTCCGATGAAATTGATGATATGGTCAATGAGGGGGCGATTGGCTTCAAAATCTTCATGACCTCTGCGCCCAAGGGGCGCGATGACGAATTCGAGGGTTTGTGTTTGCCTCATGTACCAGAGTTGTATCAAGCCTTGCAACTCGTTGCCGAAACAGGGCTGGTTTGTGCGGTTCATGCCGAGAATAATCAACTGCTCGAATGGCATACAGCGCAACTTATTGATGATCAACGCAATGATGTGCCAGCTCATGGCGAATCCCGTCCGCCTCACGTCGAAGCTCTTGCCATTGCCACGCTACTGACTCTCAATGAATCCATCGGGGCAAATCTACACATCGCACATTTGAGTGCGAAAGAACCACTTGAGGTGTTTCGTCGTTTCAAAGCTACAGGCTCGACGACCTCTGCCGAGACTTGCCCGCATTATCTCTTCTTTACCGAAGCAGATTTAGAGCGTGTGGGTCCGTATGCCAAAATCAACCCACCTCTGCGCCAACAAGTGGATGTCGAAGCCATGTGGGAAGCGATATTGGATGGGTCGGTGATGGCAGTCACTACTGACCATTCCCCCTTCACTGTCGAAGAGAAAGAGCAAGCCCGTACCGATATTTGGCGTACTCCCCCCGGTGCGCCCGGTGTGGAGGAGTTGTTGCTGGGCATGATGGATTGTGCGCTGAAAGGACAGCTGACGATTAACGAAGCGGTGGATTTGGTCAGTACGAATGGTGCGAAACGCTTTGGAATCTATCCCAACAAGGGACGGATTGCTGTGGGTGCAGATGCGGATGTTGTGATTTATGACCCCAACCAGACGACGACTATTCATCGGGATATGCTCTTTAGTCAGGCGCGAGATTGCGACAAGCTCTATGAGGGTATGACCTTTCAAGGCAAGGTGCGTCAGACCATTGTGCATGGGAAAACAATCTTCAAAGATGGTGAGATTGTAGGTCAAGCTGGCGATGGTCATTTCGTACGCCCCGACCCCGCCCAAGTCAGTCAGGAGTTTTAGCAATGGGTTACGAAATCAACTTTGGCGAATACTTCAAATATGATGAACTCACGGCTCACATGCATGGGGTGGCAGAAGCCTATCCCAATCTTGCGTCGTTGGAATCACTAGGCAAAAGCTGGCAAGGGCGTGACATCTGGTGCATGACAATCACCAACAGCAAGACAGGTACACATCATGAGAAACCTGCCTTCTATATCGACGGACATATCCATGCGGAAGAAGTCGCCACCTCGCATACCGCACTCTATACGATTTGGTATCTGCTGGAGAACTATGGAAGCGATGATGAGGTCACATGGTTACTTGATAATATGACCTTCTATATCATCCCGCGTATCAACCCCGATGGTGCGGAAATAAGCCTGACAACAGGGCATCATTGGTGCGGGAATGGACGTTATCTCCCTGGTGAAGAACAGACGGCTGGGCTTTGCCAAGAAGACATCAATGGCGATGGCTTGATTGTCGAGATGCGGATTGAAGACCACGCAGGTGAATGGCGCATCTCTGAGGATGACCCGCGATTGATGGTGCAACGGGAACCGGGTGAAGTCGGCAAAGGTCCCTACTTTCGAATATATCGTGAGGGAGTAATCAAAGGCGATTGGGATGGCGTAAACTTCAGCATTCAAAAGCCCCGCGATGGTAATTTAAACCGCAATTTTCCAGCGGGTTGGCGACCCGATTTCCGTCAATATGGTGCGGGTGATTTGCCATTATCCGAGCCTGAATCCAAAGCAGTTGCTGACTTCTTGCTGGCGCATCCCAACATCTCGGGGATGCAATGCTATCACACGCACGGGGGATTACACTTACGCCCCTCACTGGTTGAACCAGATAGTACCCTGCCCCGCTTTGACCTCGCTGTCTATAACCGCATTGGTGCAATGGGGACGGATTTAACAGGCTATCCTGTGATTTCGGTCTATGAAGAGTTCACGACAGACCCCGATATGCCCCGTGTGGGTTCGTTGATGCAATGGTCGTATGATGAATTCGGCATCATCACCTTCTCGACAGAGTTGTGGAATCCAGAGTTAGCGGCAGGCATTGAAAATCCGGCGAAGTATCAAGTCCGCGCCCGTTCCACCGACGATGAAATTAAACTGCTCGAATACAATGACATGCATCTCGGAGGGAAGGGATTCATCGAATGGGCAGAATTTGACCATCCGCAATTGGGCAAGGTCGAAATCGGCGGCTGGACACATATGTACACCTTCCGCAATCCACCACCGGAGTCGATGGCAGTCACAGAAGAAGCCAAGCGTTTCATCCACGACACTATCCATACGAACTGTCTCTTCACGCTCAAACACGCGGCATGTACGCCACTGATTAACATTCGTTATACGAGTGTAGAACAGCTTGGCAATCATCTGTATAAAGTGATGGCGATTATCAGCAATGAAGGCTTCTTACCGACATATATGACCGAGCGCGCCCTGAAGCATGAGACAGCTGACCCGGTTCATGTTTCACTCGAATTGCCAGCAACGGCTGAGGTGGTGATGGGTGAAGCCTCACAAAGCGTCGGGCATCTGGCGGGACGGGATGAACGGACTGCCCCGTGGTCGCCATGGTTACGCCAATGGAGCGATACGAAGAAAAAGGTCGAATGGCTCATCCGTGCACCGGAAGGTGGTGAAATGACGATTACCGTCAAAGCCCAACGCGCAGGTATTCAACGCGAACCGGTGCAACTCGCATGATGCCCCTCGGAGAAGCCTTCTATCGGCGTAAGGTCGAGCAAATCCAAAGTGCGATGCAAGACGAACCTTTTGATGGACTATTGTTGCTGTCGATGCCGAATGTCATCTATGCAACGGGATTCTTGCATACACCATCGGAACGCCCGATTGGATGCTATATCCCATCATCGGGAGACCCGACATTGTTTGTGCCATTGTTGGAACAAGAAAATGCCTCGCAAACATGGATTGGTGACATCCGCACCTACTTTGAATTCCCCGGACATGAACACCCTGTCAAGTGGATGGTACGAGAGTCGGGTGCTAAGTCGCTAGGTATCGATACGCTCTCGCAAGCGGTGTTTGCTACGTTGGAAAATGTCACGATTACGCCAATCGCCCAACAAATGCGCTGGGTGAAAGACCCAGAAGAACTCGATCTCATCATTAAAGCGTCCCGCTTTGCTGATTACTGCTTGGAGCAAGTGCGTGACCGCGCGCCAGACATCATTCGTGATGGTGGGACAGAATTGGACATCCTGCGGGAATGTGTTGGCGCGGCAAATGAAAAGATGAAAGCTGAAGTCGGTGAGTTGTTCAAGTTGCGGGGTCGGGCTGTTGTGGGAACAGTGCATAGTGGACCGCGTGCCGCCCTGCCCCATGGCGCACCCATTGACCGCCAGCCACAAATGGGCGAAACGCTTATCGCTGGGATTGGGGCATCCGTTGGTGGTTATCATGCCGAGAGTGGCGCGACCTTCATCGTGGGCGAGCCGTCAAAGGATACGATGCGTTGTCTGCAATTAGCACATGATAGTGACCAAGCGGCGATTGATGCCT
>JANQRM010000508.1 GCA_028284565.1 Anaerolineae bacterium
ACCGCGTCGTAAATTGGATGTGAGCCGAGCCGAAGCTGAATTTGGTTTCCGATCTTCAACCCCCTTTGAGGTCGGATTACGCGAAACAATTGCATGGTATCAGACGATTCGTCAAGTACAAACTCAACATAAGTCCATTGAAAGTGTCGGAAATTTGTAAAATCGGCGTTTTTTGTTAATATTGCTACGGTTCTTATGCAGATTGTCTCATTTGCTTGACAAGTTGCACAGCCTGAAGGAAACTCTAGGCTTATTAGAAGAGATTTTAGTACATCATTAAGGAGGGTTGGTCTTGGGCGTACTAATGCAAGTCAAAGACCTCATGGTACGATTTTATACCCAAGAAGGTGTTGTATATGCAGTGAACGGTGTCACCTACGATTTGAATGAGGGCGAGACCTTAGGAATCGTGGGGGAATCGGGTAGTGGTAAGAGTGTTCACTCACTTGCAATTATGGGGCTAATCCCCTCACCACCGGGTAAAATCGAACAAGGCGAAGTTATTTTTGAAGGACGTGACCTGCTGAAATTGAAGCGGGAACAAATGCGTTTGATTCGGGGGAAGGAAATCGCTATGATTTTCCAAGACCCCATGACCTCGCTCAATCCTGTGTTGACCATCGGCACACAAATCACCGAAATGCTCAAATTGCATGAAGGCATGAACAATTCGCAAGCGCGCAAACGGGCGGCGGACTTGTTGGATATGGTCGGTATTGGCGATTCGTATCGTCAACTGGACTCCTATCCTCATCAATTTTCGGGGGGGATGCGCCAACGTGTGATGATTGCGATGGCACTCTCGTGCAATCCGAAATTGCTGATTGCGGATGAGCCGACGACAGCATTAGATGTCACGATTCAAGCTCAGATTATGGAATTGATTAAAGACCTTAAGAATGAATTTAGTATGGCGATTATTTGGATTACGCACGACTTGGGTGTGGTTGCTGGTATCGCAGATAACATTCAGGTGATGTATGGCGGGCAAGTCATGGAACGGGGTCCGATTGAAGAGGTCTTCAAAGACACTCGGAATGCCTACACATTGGGATTGTTGCGTTCGCTACCTCGCTTGGATTTGGATCGGGAACAACAACGCCTCATCCAAATTGAGGGACAACCCCCTGATATGCGGAATGCGCCGATTGGTGACCCCTTTGCGCCACGTAATCCTTTCGCTACTGAACGATGCTATGAAGAAAAACCACCCCTCCAACCTGTGCCAGACGGGCATCCACAACATCTGGCGGCGGCATGGTATGATTTGCGCTCAGTCGATACAGAAAATTGGGGGGCAGAATAATCATGGTCGAATACCATCACGATATCAATTTCGATCCGAAACAAACAGGCGACCCACTCGTCCGAGTGACCAACCTTGTCAAACATTTTCCGATTACCTCCGGCATTATCTTCCAACGCCAAGTGTCGGCAGTTAAAGCTGTGGATGATGTGAGCTTTGATATTTATCCCGGCGAGACCTTGGGACTCGTAGGGGAATCGGGAAGTGGGAAAAGCACCACAGGTCGGACAGTCCTGCAACTCTATCGGCCAAATTCAGGGAGTGTTATGTTTGAGGGGCAAGAGCTGACCTCAATGAAGAGTAATGAACTGCGGCGGATGCGGAAGCGTATGCAGATGATTTTCCAAGACCCTTATGCATCACTGAACCCGCGGATGACCGTCGGCAGTATCGTGAGTGAACCGCTCCAGATTCACAACGAATATACTAATCGGGCAGAACGTCGGGAATATGTGGAAGGTCTGCTGGAACGGGTGGGCTTAAATCCCTACTACATCAACCGTTATCCGCATGAATTTTCGGGTGGCCAACGACAACGTATCGGTATCGCGCGTGCGCTCGCCTTATCCCCCAGTTTTATTGTGGCAGACGAACCGATTTCCGCGTTGGATGTGTCGATTCAAGCGCAAGTGGTCAACTTGATGCAAGACTTGCAAGAAGAATTGGGCTTGACCTATCTCTTCATCGCGCATGACTTGAGTATGATTCGTTACATTTGTGATCGTGTAGCGGTGATGTATCTGGGTAAGATTGTGGAACTCGCGGAGACAAATGAACTCTATGAGAATCCCATCCATCCCTATACCAAGATTTTGTTATCGGCTGTACCCATTCCCGACCCCGAAGTGGAAAAGACCCGTCAACGCCTTATTCGGGAAGAAGGGGTGCAGTATCACGAAGACGAATCCTCCCTAACCGAAGTCAGTCCGGGGCATTTCGTCGCATCCAGTCGAGTCTAAGTTTTCAAATTACAATACAAACAAAGGGCGTACAATAGAGTACGTCCTTTTTGATTCATATCTGTGAATAGTTCGATTCAATCCATCAGCCTTTATATCTCGTTACATGGCATAAGACTTAGCTGAGGTCGGAACGAGGTGACACATGAACAGCAATGATTATCATTTTATCACGCACTGGCGCGTCAAAAGTACGCTGGAAGAAATAAATGATATTTTGGGTGATGTGCCCGATTTGGTGCGGTGGTGGCCCGCCGTGTATTTAGATGTTGAGATTATTGAACAGGGAAACGAGGATGGTGTTGGGCAAGTGGTTCGGCTCTACACAAAGGGCTTCCTACCGTACACCTTGCGTTGGAGTTTTCGGATTACAGCAGTGAATACGCCTTATGGCTTTACGCTAGAAGCATGGGGCGACTTCAATGGACGAGGCATCTGGACGTTTGAGCAGGATGGGGAGTGGGTGAACATCACCTATAATTGGCGGATTCGGGCAGACAAACCCTTGCTACGCTATCTCTCGTTTTTGCTGAAACCTGTTTTCTCTGCGAATCATCATTGGGCGATGAACAAAGGGCTAGAGAGCTTAAAGGTCGAGTTAGCCCGTCGGCAGGCAATGTGAAATTGACCCCTACTCGATGAATCACGCTGACTAGACGCACTTCAACAAAGTCACAGTGGAAAATAAAAAGTCCAATCAATGTTGGATACATTTCATCATGATTATCTAACGATGGGTTGGGTGAGCGATTTTGTGCTGAGATGAATAGGTTGCTAAGACTGCGAAAATGTCTGAACCATAAATCTATGCATCTGGTAAAATTCATGAATGTCGGAAAAATATCAACGGAGCTAGTAATGATTAGGATATTAGGGGTTATCATAATCAGCTCAATAGCAATTTTGTCTTTGGCACAAGAAAATGCCTTTCCCGGAGATAGTACAATGTCAGAATTTAGCTCAAATAATGATGTTGGTCAGATTGCTTTTGTATCAATTCGTGACAATATTGGTCACAAAGAAATCTATGTGATGAATTCGGATGGTACGGGTCTGACCCGATTAACTTACTCTGGACGCAGACTTGACTTAGGTAGTTCGAGTCCGAAGTGGTCACCGGATGGGTCACAGATTGTATTCATCTCGAATCGACATGGTGATTTTGAAATCTATATGATCAATTCCGATGGGACAAATGAGAGACGCTTGACGAGGTCCTGCTTGTTCAAGGGTGGCGATTCCTTTGCACCAAGATGGTCACCGGATGGGTTACAGATTGCATTTAGCTCTGATAAGGAAAGTAGTTTTGGCGCATCGCATATTTTTGTAATGAATGCTAATGGGAGCGATCAGACCCAATTAACGAATTCGCAATTCCGCGATAGATCGCCTGTGTGGTCACCGGACGGAACAAAAATTGCCTTTGTTCGTGTTTTAAACAATGGTCGACAAATATTTGTCGACCAAATATTTGTAATGAATGCTAATGGGAGCGATCAGACCCAACTAACATTCAGTGAGGAGAGAAATTCATCACACCCTACATGGTCACCGGATGGACAGAAAATTCTCTATTCGTCTAAAGATGCTGGTCAAGTAGAAATTTATGTGATGAATGCGGATGGCACCAACCAAACTCGATTAACGTTTAATGAAGAGGGTCATTGGGGTGGTGTATGGTCACCGAATGGAGAGCGAATCGCCTTTGTGTCGAATCGACATAAGAATTGGGAAATCTATGTGATGAATGCGGATGGCGCCAATCAAACTCGATTAACATTCGCTACCTTAAGGGATTGGCATCCTGTGTGGTCACCGGATGGGCAACAGATCGTCTTTATCTCACATCGTAATGGGGTTCAGGGAATTTATGTGATGAACGCTGATGGCACGAACCAAACTCGATTAACTGGTGGGATTGATTCGCAACCTGATTGGAGATAATAAATTTTCGAATTGCTGAATATATGCAATCCTCAGGTTAAACTACGCTGTCCTTAACCCTACTTTGCCATCTCAGCGAGTCCCTGCTCAATCGAGACTTTGCCTTCATAGTCGAGTTCACGTCTGGCTTTGGCATCGTTGACGGTGACTTCGTTGCCGATGAGATTGACAGCGGTTTTGGTGAGAGGTGGACCGCCATCGAGGTTGAAGCGTCGCCAGATTAACTCGGCTAGTCGTGCGCCAGTCCATGCCAACCAGCGTGAGACACTACGCGCCTTGAGGTCGATGCCCTGTGTTTTCATTAATTGGGTAAACATACTCCGCACGGTCACGGGATCGCCATCCGTCAAGAAGTAGATTTCGCCGTCTTTGCCCTTGTCGATTGCTAACAATATGCCTTCACAGAGATTCTTCACGTGGCAAGTCGATGTTAGGTGATGTCCGCCATGTATCCAGAGGAATTGTCCTTTTTCGACGCGCTGGATGAGATTGGGAAGCAGAACCGTGTCGCCTTTGCCCCAGACGAAACGCGGGCGCAAGATGATGCGCTTCATCGGACCCGACTCAAAACCCAAGACGACATCTTCTGCAAGTCCTTTCGTGAGAGGATAGAGTCCGACAGGATTCGTTGGGCGCGGCGTGGTTTCGTCGGCATTGATGATGGGCTTACCCCCTGCGAGGACGGCTTCGGTGCTGATGTGGATAAAGGTCTGCACGTCGAGTTCATGCGACGCGAAGAGAACCTGCTCTGTGCCGATGACATTGACACGATGGAAGGCTTCCGGGTCTCCCCAATCGGAGACGGTTGCCGCCAAATGCACCACCGTATCACAACCAAGAATGCCCTCTCGCAAGGCGGATTCATCATTGAGTTCACCATGGATGGGAGTCGCGCCGAGTTCTTGGACAATCTTGGCTGAGGATGCAGACCGTGCCAGCGCATTGACCATATCGCCCCGTGCAACGAGTGCTTCAATTAAATTCCGTCCAACAAACCCCGACCCGCCTGTAACAAATACCCTCATGACTACCTCCCGTTAATCAACCAGCTAAGTTGAAATAATCTTCAATCGGTGCGTATCCTAGCCAATGAATTGGGTATTCATATCCTCGATTTAGAATGTTTCCCATTTGCCACTGTTTATCTTGTTCAGCAAGTAACTCTATACGAGTTACAGGTGAGGATTCCATGACATGATGTACGGCGGAAATATGGGTGACGATTTGTTCTGTTTCGCCAAAAACGAGTAGTAGATTAATCGCATTCGGACCACTGATTTTTAGTCGATAAACCTGACTGGGAGTTGAATATTGCTCATTAAAGTGTCAAGCGTAAGAATGTGTTGCAGATGATATGGGTTCAAAATAATGATTGAGATATAGTTTTGGCGAGGGTCTTGACTTAAGCTTACCGAAATCCGAGTGTTTTCAATCTCAAACCATAATCCGGTTTCATCAGAAAATAGAACATCAGAGGCTTGGATAATTCTTTCAGCTTCATCTAAAGTGGTTACGCCTGGCATTATTCCGAAGAGACAGGGCAATTGGCAGTCGCTTTTGTCGTTCAGATATTGTTCGAGAGGAGATGTATTCGTTTTAATGACTGTTTGAGACAAAAAGACGATTCCTATCAGTACGACAAGTATCCATCGCATTCACTTTTAACTTTCCACTCACTAATCTGACATCTGACCATTGCTTATTCCACATCCCAGCGCATGTGCCAGACGGTCCGCTTAGGCGTGAAGCGATATTTTTCAAGGAGGTCGTGGGTTAAGGTGTCATCATGGGGATGTTCGATTCGCATACTGCTGCGTGTGGGACGTTGCAAGATACTGTTGAGGAGCAATTCATCATACAAGCCTTGATAGTCGGGATGCGTGAAGAGAGTGAGATGTGTGGAGGAGGCGAATTTCTCTTCAATCCACAACGTGGCAAGCACAGCTTTGCCATCTTCTGATCGAATGATGAGTCGTTCCATCTTGGACATAGAAAACGCACTGAGGATTTGTCGCCACCATGTTTGATGAACCAGATTGCGATGAATCGGGCGTAACCAGCCAACTCCGCCTTTGTCTTGAGGGCGTACCTGTTCAATCAATGCCATTTCAGCGCGCCAGTCATGGTTTCGTGGGCGGGTGATATAGACCTCACTTTTGGGCATAGGCGCAGGTTTGGGAATCATGCTACCGCGTTTCCAAGTGGTGAACGCCTGCTCCGTCACAAAGCCTAGATTTTCATAGAGCATCTTCGCGGAAAGGTTGTCAAAATCTGTCTGCAGAATGACCTGTTTGCCCCCGCGTTGACGAATGGTTTCCATGCTGGCTAACATCAATTTAGTCGCAATACCCCGCCGTTGATAATCGGGATGGACACCGACATTGGCGATGAGGTAGGTCGCTCCCAAGTCTTTATGCCAGCGTGCCGGATAGATGGACACATTGCCAACGATGTGTCCGGCTTCTTCCCAGACATAGCCCATGCTGATTCCGAGAATGAGTTCGTTTAATCGCGGGATGAGTCCGAAGCCTTTTCCCCAGCGACTGTAACCCCGCATCTCACGTAAGGAGGCACGCCCCGATTCATCCATGCGGTCTGCAAAGGTGACTTCGATTAAATCCGCCAACGGCAAGATGTCCGTCCGCAAATTCACAGGACGAATGCCGGATTGTGTGGTTGATGCAGTGCGGGGAATGGAAGTCACGGTTAGTCCTTTTGAGCTATCAGCGTCCAGCCGTCAGCTATAAGGTGAGTCCCCTTATGATAGCCGATTTCGTTACTGAATTGCTGAGATGCTGACAAGCTAGTCATCAGTCAAAACATTGAGCAATGTATGCTCAACTATCTTGGATGCTGTGATTAAATTGCCATGAGAGAAGGCTAACAAGGGAGGGGTGAGTATGTCAAGCGAGAAGCTCGTCGGGTAGAATGGAAAATATGGTTAATGTGTAACTAGAGGAATTATGAGTCGTCTAACGCGCCTGTCTGTATTGAAACAAATTCTCGTTCTGTTGGTGAGCATCGTGGTGATTGTGGTGGCAGTGATTGTGACCTTGCGCTTGGTGCTGAATTCGGTTCCACGCACGCTTGGCAACCCGATGATTGAGGGCATTAGCATCGAAGAATTCGTTGAATTGCCAGATGATGACTCCTATCCCTATGCGATTGCACTTGCGCCCGATGGCACAGTCTACACGGCGAGCTATACCACAGGAACGGTGTGGGCAATTAACACCAATGGAGAGGTAACAGAACTCCCCAGTACCCGTGAGCAAGTTGGCTCGGTGACAGGCTTGGATGTTGCTCCCGATGGCACACTGCACATCTTAGACCGTATCGCGCCTCTCCAAGAAGCGGGTGGGATTGTCTGGCGCGTTGCTGATGATGGACTCGAAGTCATTGTGAATAAAGACAACAGTGAAACAGGTGGATTTGTCCTGCCAGAAGATATTGCGATTGACGGGGATGGGCGGATTTATGTCTCGGATCGTGGACCCGATCGAGTCTGGCGATTTGATGCGGATGGCGAGAATGGCACAATCTGGTGGTCATCTCCACGCTTAGCCGATGCCACGGACTATACGCCGATGGGGCTGGCATATGACTCGGTGAATGAAGCATTGGTGATTAGTGATAGTTTGCATGACCTGTTGTATCGTGTGTCGTTGGACGCAGAGAATCCCCGTGAGGAGACAGAACTGCTTTATCAACACAATGACCGTGACCTTGAACCGGGCTTTGACGGGGTGACGGTGACCGACAGCGGTGAGATTTATGTGGCAGGTTTGGGCTTGAATCGAGTCTATCATTGGCGCGACGGCGAATTGATCCCAATTGCGCGGGATTTTCGTCAAGCGAGTGATGTGGTAGTTGATTCCACACGAAATTTACTCTATGTGACCAATTTCAATGGCGCGGGCATCGGCATTGGAACATCCCCCCTCTTGCCCTTTGCGCTGGATGTGATTGACCTCTCGCCTGATAGTGCTGATGGCTAAGGTCTTGTGGTTCTTGATAATAGTCTTGCTCTCCGCCTGTGGCGAGAACACATCACCAGACATCAACACTCTGCGCTACACGGGCTTTAATGTCAAAGTGGTGGGGGATGTCAACCTGACCCTACCGTATAAAGTGACAGATGATATTCCACCTGCATCGGCGCAATGGCTGACGAATGTAGACATCAATGGACGAACCTTTCCACAAGTCCTACGGTTTCATCATCCCCAAGCGGACTATACCATCGAGATATTCACCGATTCCCAACCATCGAATGGGGCATTTGTCTTGTCGCTGGCGGAGATGAACGAAGCGAATCCTTACGTTGCGCGCCTTGTCTCGAATGGGGGCAAGGTCTATGACCGCAATGTGGGTGGGAGCATCACCATTGAGCGTGTCTCGGAAACGGTGATGCTAGTTGAGAATCAAGAATTCATCATTGATGAAATCAGTGGTCGCTTCAATTTTATTGCTGAAGCTGAGGATAGCACGGCTGTCCAAGTCACTGGCGATTTTATGGGTATTCCCCGTCCTCGCTGAGATTGGTCTCAATCCATTGCTTGACTCGTGGGTTACCCGAAGGTTTATCATCGTGTTGATGATGAGATGGCACTTGGAAGTGGTATGTTCAAGATAGGGGCATTTGCACGTGTGGCGAATGTATCTGTGTATTTGCTACGGCATTATGCGGATATTGGCTTGTTCGTGCCAATGAAAATCGACCAGCAATCGGGCTATCGCTACTATAGTGTGGAGCAGTTGCCTCGTTTGCATCGCATTATTGCGCTACGTGAACTCGGTCTCACACTAGAGCAGATTGCCAAGATGTTGGACGACCATATCTCTGATTGCGAGATTCAGGGGATGCTATTGCTCAAACAACAGCAAGTCGAGCAAATCATCGAGCAAGAACACACTCGTCTGCGTCGCATCGAAAGTCGTCTGGCTCAACTTCAGACGGAGCATACACCCCAGCTATGTGATGTAGTTATCAAATCTGCACCGGAAGTCTTGTATCTCTCAACGGGACATAGGACGATGAGTGATGATGAAGCGAGCGACATCCTGCGGGAAACCTACTATGTCCTCAAGGAACAAGATGCTCTGTCAATGGATTATGCGCTAGTGCTGGTTCACGATGGTCGTATAGAGGAGGGTCTTCATAATATTGAGATTGGTTATCCGGTGAATCGCCATCTGCTAGGGGGTATTAAGCTAGAATTGGGCGTGACTTTCACGACTCGCTGTGTGGAGGCAACAGACACAGTGGCAACGGTAATGCATCATGGGGCGCGTCAAGTCAACGGGCAAATCTATCAGGCGATATTCACATGGATGGAAGCCAATCACTATACCTATCTTGAATCGAGGTGTTCGCGGGAAATTTACTATCTTGCAGGAGAGTCCGATAGTGACCCGCAAACCATCGTCGAAATCCAAGTGCCTATCATCAAATCATAACCATCTAATATTCTAATTTCTGAAAGGAATACGATATGCGAATCGCATCGAGAGTTGCGCTTGGATTTGTGTTGCTAATAAGCAGTCTGATACTCATGGCACAAGACACAACAATCTTGTTTGAATTTGAGACGGATGCGGTTGTCCGCTATGGACCACGCAATGAATGGGATGGTCGCCATACCTCGGCTGGGGCAGTGGTCTATCATGATGGACTCTTTCATATGTTCCGCAATGGTTATCCACGCTGGCTGGCTCCGACGGGTATTGGCTATTTAACGTCGGAAGATGGAATCACATGGGAAGAAGTCCAAGAAGACCCCGTTTTCACACAAGACCAAATCCCTTTTGAGGTGGCTACCACCTTATTGACTGCCGCTATCCCCGAAGATGATGGCACATGGACCTTCTACTTTGGCTTATTCCATCGCCAAGCCCCACGAGCACCTTGGGGAATCGTCCGCGCAACAGCGGATTCACCCACAGGCACATGGACAGTGGACGAGGAGTATGTCATCATGCCGGGGAGTGAGGGGGCATGGGATGACCATGCGATTACGATTACCTCTGTGCTTCGGACAGACGAGGGGTATCGCATGTATTATACTGCCGACGATGGAGAAGCATGGGCGATTGGTCTGGCAACCAGTGAAGACGGAATCCATTGGGCAAAATATGATGATCCCGAAACAACCGAGTTAGCCTATGCGGAAAGCGACCCCATTTTGATCAAAGATAGTGACTGGGAAATCCATATCCAAGACCCGCGTGTAGTGCAAACTCCCGATGGCTATGTGATGCTCTATAGTTCATTCGATGGTTCCTTTAACAATCAAGGATACAATCTAGCGATGAGTGAGGATGGTATCCATTGGGAACGGCTATCAGATGTGCCTATCCTGCCGAGAGAGACGTTCCCCCGTAATCCATGGTATCCCTCGCTGGTTTATCATGATGACATCTACTATGCTTATTTCGAGGTCGATTCTCGTGCGGGAACAGATATTTTCGTCGCTACTTATAAGGGTTCATTAATCGACTAAGCTCACAAACGGGCATCTCATAACTTGTGGATGCCTCACATTGCCTATCGTCTATGCCTATTCAATATTGTCTCCCAGAGTATCGAGTAGGTTTTTGATTCATGCCTTATGCTACAATGGAAAGCATACAAGCTAAGGAATCGGTATGGTCTTAGAGAAAATCCAGCGTATCACGGTTGATGAGTTTGATAAGTTTGTGAATTTGCCAGAAAATCAAGAGCAACACTTTGAATTCATCGGCGGGGAGATTGTTGAAGTGCCATCAAATCCATTATCGTCTCATATTGCAACTATCTTTATTGTCGCCATAGGTATTTACCTCAAACAACATGATATTGGCTGGTTGACAGGCGCGGATGGCGGTTACCAAGTGGCAGGAGAACGTTATGCGCCCGATGTAGCCTTTATTTCAAAAGCCAAGCAAGCTGAACTGCCCTATGACATCGGCTACAATCCCAACCCACCTGATTTGGTAGTGGAAGTGGTTTCTCCAACGGATAATCTGAAGCAATTACTGGTGAAAGTCCAAAACTACTTGTCAGAAGGCACAACAGTTTGGGTGGCGTATCCAGTTGAACGTGAAGTCTCAGTCCATCGACAGAATCAACCTGTCCAAGTGTTGACCATCAACGACACGCTTGATGGTGGAGACCTCCTGCCCGGCTTCAAATTGCCCCTCAAAGATATTTTTCCAAGTAACAAAGCAGACACCGAATCGGAAGAAGAATCATGAGCGAAACCCCACAAACCCCAGAGAATAAGCCAACTATCGTCGAAGAAATCGAATATGAAAGCGACCCCCGCGGGGGCTGTCAGGGCTGTTTGTATGGCATCGGTGGCGCAGTGGGATGTTTAGGTATTGTCGCCATTCTCTTCGCTGGTTTGCTCTTCTTCACAGAGACAACGCTGGGTAACTTCGTCGATGGTGTCTCCAACATCTTCAACAATGAAACCTCAACGCGCAATGTGAGTGTTCCGGTGGTCGAAGGTATTCAGCAACTCTCTGCATTGGCGACGGTACGTTATAACTACTCCAATATTGTCGAAACCTCTGTTGATATGCCGGATTTACTTGCAGGGCTTTATGGCAATAGTCAGGTGATGATTGCCGTGGGGTCCATTGATGCAGGCATTAATCTGGCGGAGGTGACAGAAGATGACCTTGTGATTGATGAGGAAGCCAATACGATGATGTTGACTCTCCCACCTCCGGTCATTCTCAATTGTGCGCTGGATGAAAGTAAATCGGAAGTCATTGAGCGCGATACCGGATTATTTGCTTCACCCTTACCTGAACTTGATACTGAATCCCGCCGGTTTGCCTTACGCCAATTTCGGGATATTGCCCTTGAAAGCGACATTTTGGAGGATGCCAAACAGGAATCGGAGATTTTGATTCGGAATTTCATTACCACTTTTGTCGATGATGATACCGAGATACAAATCGTGTTTGAGGAAGTAGACGATCCATCGGCAATTGTCTTGCCGGAGAATTGTCTCTAATCCCCTCGCTCAACAAAACGCCCATGCGCAAGGCATGAGCGTTATCAATATTCTGAATAAGGAGAGCTTATCAGCCTTCCCCACTGCCACGTCGTCCGCCACCACCGGGACCCCCGCCCCAGTTATCGCTCGCGCCGACCTCAGCGTCACTGAGGTCTAAGCCGACATCGAAGGTTGCGTTAGAACCTTCCACACCCTCACGCGGGGTCTTCAAAGGGACTGCCGAAACGGAACTCAGTGTAAAGGTGGAAGTCTCGCAGTTAGACGAAGTATCACTCGACGAAACGCCAATTACGCCTGAAATCGTCCTGCCCCAATTTGGCTATTATCAGCAACAACAGCAACAGCAGTAGGTCGCCTTTTTTGACTGTACATAAAACTCAAACAAAACCTTAATGCAACTCTCTTGCAGTTTGCCTCAAGCCTGTGTAAACTGTGTGCAATTGAAAAGTTTGTCTAGTTCATAAATCCTGTGAAATCAGAACCTTCTGAGCCTCCCTCTATAGAGAGTGACATAGAAACGACCACACCCGTACAGATGATTCGCTGTGCGGTGTTTTTGCGTTTCTCAAAGGCAGAAGGATGGAAGGAATCATGTTAAACGACCCGGCAACAACCCTCATATCGCTTCTGTTTTTGGTGGGGCTTCATGCGTTGATTACCCTGTTTTATTCTGCGCTTTATAACAGCCGTCAAAATGGGCTGAGTGATAAAGCCGAAGCTGGGAACACTCGCGCACAAGAGGCACTCCGACTCACCGAAGGCAATAGTAGCCTGCATATCACCTACAAGCTCTCTGTGGTATTGATTCGCTTTGTCATTGCAGGGACGGTTGTGTTGTATCTGGTGAGTCCCGCACTATCTGAATCGGCAGAGTTGAATGGGTTAATTGGGGTGATTGCAGTGGCAATAACTGCCGCCATAACGCTGGTGTTGGGTGATATTGTGCCAGAAGGCATCGGCAGTGCCTATTCCGAGTCGATTGGCTTATGGGCAGTGTATCCGATGCGTTTGCTCATCCTCTTGCTTAAACCGCTTGCGTGGATATTGTTGCTGGCGAGTCGGGGGATTGCCACGCTTTTTGGCAGTCGTGACCATATCAATGTCATTACAGAAGAAGAGATTCTGACGATGGTGAATGCTGGACACACGGATGGCGCAATTGAAGAGCAAGAGAAAAGCATGATTTACTCCGTCTTACGCCTTGACCAGACAACCGCCCGCGAACTCATGACACCGCGTATGGATATTGTGGCGTTGGATGTGAATACGACTCTGAACGATAGTGCAAAGGAATTCATCAACACGGGCTTTTCACGGATCCCTGTTTATGAGGAAAATATCGACAATCTCATCGGGTTACTTTACGCTAAAGATATCCTCAAATTATATCTGAATGATGAAGGCAATGGTCAACTCGCTATACGGGACTATGTGCGTCCGGCGCATTTTATCCCCGAAACAAAGAGTGCGGATGAACTCTTGAAAGAACTCCAAGACCGCAATGTCCATATGGCGATTGTGGTGGATGAATATGGCGGGACAGCCGGGCTTGTCACCATCGAAAACTTAATCGAAGAAATTGTCGGTGACATACGAGATGAGCATGATGGCTATGAGCCTGTGGAATACACCCAAATCAGCGAGAATATCTATATCATTGATGCCAGCATGGACTTGGATGACCTCAATGATTTGCTGGGAACAGACCTCGAAACGGAGAATGCAGATACATTGGGTGGGTACATCTTCCTGACACTGGGACGTGTCCCCGATGAAGGGGAAGAAATCGAAACGGATGTCTTGAAGTTGCAAGTGCAATCCCTCGAAGGGCGACGGATTCGCAATGTGCAACTAATTTATCAACCGCCTATCCCTGAGACCGAAACTACTCAGGAACCCTCCGAAGTCGTTGACGCAACCTAATGGACAAGCAGGCTCTCATCCAACACGCCATAACAGCGAGCCACAACGCCTACACCCCCTATTCCAATTATCCAGTGGGGGCGGCATTGCTGACTGCAGATGGAACGGTCTTTACTGGATGCAATATCGAAAATGCCTCTTACCCCGCGACGATTTGCGCCGAACGGACGGCTCTTGTGAAAGCTGTGAGCGAGGGACATCAAAACTTTTCTGCCATAGCGGTGGTGACAAAAAATGGCGGATCGCCTTGTGGAATTTGTCGGCAGATGCTTTATGAGTTC
>JANQRM010000515.1 GCA_028284565.1 Anaerolineae bacterium
ATGATGCCATGACACCCTTAACGGTTGTGGTGGGTTATGCTGAACTCATGATTACCGATGCAGTCGGTGGTATAGGAGAAACGTATAAAGAGGCGTTGGGATACATTCGGGATTATGCACTCGCCCTCCGTGACGAGATAGATACCTTGCACCGACAATTACGCGCATTTATGCAAGATATCGGCATACCATTACAAGAGACTACGGAGTTAACCCAATCTATTTATCTGGAAACTGCTCCGTAGAAATACTTAACTTCTTACCCAAACCATTATTTTAAGGGTTAGAAGCCAAAAAGCTCCTTATGATGTGACTAGCGTTGCACACAGGGAGCTTTTTTGATGGATATTATTTTCCAATACGCAGAGCAAATGATTGATTTATCTGATGCTATTTTGGAACATCGTCATGGCTTGAATGATGAGCAAGGGCGGTACATGGAGACCATTCACAAGTGGTCGCTTGATTTTATTACGAACCTATTTGAGTATCAAAACACACCCTTACCCCAATTTCGTCATTTTCTCAATCATGACGCACTCACACCCTTGACTGTTACCATTGGCTATGCCGATATTCTGCTGATGAATGCGCTGGGTGAATTGAAAGACCCCTATCGAGAAGCCATCCAGACCATTCGGGATTACAGCGCAGGCTTGATGGAAGAAGTGCGCGATTTACAACAACAATTACGGGATTTTATGGACTCAATTGGGATGCCACTGGAACTAGAACTCGAAGCCGAAGTTGCCTAATCAAGCATTATCGTCTTGCTCATCAGGATGCAACCCACCTTTAGTCCCTTTGCGGATGGGTTGTTCCCACGGCTTTTTTGCTTCACCCTGATACCCCATTTCTTTCATCCGTTGAGTATCCAATTGCTCTAAAGTATCCGCCACTTTCCCAAAATCGCTTTCCGGGATTCGCTGGTCAGCTCCCTGCTCATCCCGATAGACATAACCAATGCCACTACACCAATCGCAATCGCTCGTCGCGCCCGTCCAATCATCCTCAAACCAGCCATAGCCCTCACAGGATACACACCGCACAATTTTCATGAGGAATGGTCCTTGCTGTATTCAACAAAGGCATTAATCACATTTCCAAGAATAATGGATGTGTCAATAATTGATTGTAAGTTTTTATTGACTTCATCTAACTGTATGGCATGTTCCTCTAAATCCATTCCAATTAATACTGCAAAAACCTCAATATTGAAAAGCATTTGCCGTATATCATTTGCCATACCAGCTGGAATTTCTTTGGGAGGAATTTGTTTCAAAATCTCAAGGTATTCTTCTTGAGACCATTGATAATTGTTCTCGCCCATCTATGTACCGTTGCTCCCACTAATAACGAACAACCGAAGACAAATCACTGCTTTTGCAATTCTCGATATACCCACTTCACAACCTGCTCGGCGACATGAGGAATAGTCAGATTCGATGTGTCCAGAATCATGGCTTGCCAGCGTGGGTCGCCACGTTCCCAATCCGCCCACCGTTCCCAGTGCATATTGTCATCACCATCTTTAGTAATCACATCAGGTCGCCATTGAGGGTCAACAAAATGCACTCGTAACCACGCACCCCAATTCAGCATTTCTTGTGAGGCGTTGTGACTATCACCACGTTGTCGGATACGGTCAATCCGCACAATTTCATCACAATCCAACAGACAAAACCCCATTGTCTCGACCTTTGATGCAGAAGGGCAAGCCAACACCTCACCCATCACACCCAATCCACAAATCACCGTAATATCCTGTGGAGCTTCCAATGTGCGTTGAATCCACTGTTCCGCCACACGCTGACGTTCTGCGGTAGTCGTTGCGATCAATTCATCAAAGTCATGGACGTTAGCTTGTGGAAGTAACTGTTTCAGATGAGGTACACAAGCCGATTTCCCCGACCCACTCGCGCCAGTCACCCAGAATATGCGTGTCATACCGTCTCCTTACCCCATAACTATAACACGCTTGATTCTCACACGCCTCTCCAGCACAATGGACAACATGATTTATGATGTCATCGTTGTGGGTGGAGGCTTAATCGGATTAGCCACTGCCCGCGAAATCCTCCAACGTCAACCGCATACCAAACTCGCTGTATTAGAACGCGAATCCCAAATCGCCACGCAACAAAGCGGACACAATAGCGGAGTCATCCACGCTGGTATTTACTACAAACCCGGCTCCCTGAAAGCGCGCCTCTGTGTCGCTGGACATCGTGCCATAATGGACTATTGTGATACCAAAGGTATTCCTTATCAGACCATCGGCAAAGTCATTGTCGCACTCAATGAAGATGAACTCCCGCGCTTAATGGACTTGTGGGAACGGGGTCAAGCTAATGGAGTTGAAGGTTTACGGCTGATTGATGGTGATGAGCTTCGTGAACTCGAACCGTATCTCAAGGGCATCAAAGCGATTCATTCTACACATACCGGAATCGTGGATTACAAATTAGTTGCTCACGCCTATGTGGATGACATCCGTAAACTCGGTGGAGAAATCCACACTGATTGCCAAGTTCTCGACCTTGATTCACAAGGCAAAATAACCCGAATCACAACCTCACAAGGCAAATTTGAATCGCGCTTTGTCATCACCTGTGGCGGATTATATTCTGATAAACTACGCGAGATGAGCGACGGGGAGAACAACGTTAAAATCGTCCCATTTCGCGGAAGTTACTATACCCTTACCCTAGAAAAACAGAATTATGTCAACACCCTCATCTACCCCGTATCAGACCCCCGCTTTCCCTTCTTAGGAGTCCACTTCACACCCACCATGAGAGGCGAAGTCTGGGTAGGACCCAATGCTGTACTCGCATTCGCGCGACAAGGCTATCGTCGGTGGGATGTCAATCTCAGTGAATTAATGGATACACTCACCTATCCCGGTTTCTGGAAACTCGCCTTCCGCTATTGGAAGATGGGGTCGCTCGAACTCTTTAGAGACTTTGTGAAATCCGCCTACATTAAAGATGTCCAACGCTACATCCCAACACTGAAGGGAGAGGACCTAATCGCGGGGCATAGTGGTGTCCGCGCCCAAGCCTTGCGACACAATGGGCAGTTGGTAGACGATTTCCTCATTCATCACGCCGGCAACATCGCGCATGTGCAAAATGCCCCCTCCCCCGGCGCAACCGCCTCCTTGATGATTGCCAAGTACATCGTTGACAAAATTGAAGCTAATTTCCAGTTTGACTAGGACTTTTTTCCCATAATTAAGTGCTGGTAAGCGTGCCGTATAGCGTCGCTTGTTAATCTTAATGCTACCAAATGCTATTTGGTATTCAGTTGTTTTTATAAGACACACTGACCCCAAACCGATACCTCTCCTTGTGCTAAGCAGGGAGAGGGTTTACTGACTTGTACATTGGGGCATATCTGGCGAAAGCGAATCACTCCGATGGGGTACACTGTACACTGGGATTCAGACAACCCACAAACCCTCTGGATGAGCTTAATTGGCGAATCCACATGGGTACAATATCAATCAGCCATAGATCGGGTCATACAAGAGATTCAACAAGTCACCTATGACGTGAGCGTTGTCATTCAGTGCAACCACACACGCCTCGCAGGGACACCCTTCCCAACAATTAAACGAATGATAAGCCTTTTCTTACAGTTGGAAAATGTCGCACAAGTTGTCTACATCGACCATTCGTTGTCAATTGTCCAGCATCTGGTCGAACTCAATGTCCGCCGTGTTGCCTATCGAGAACTCAAACGCTTCCACTTCACCAATAGCATCATCAACGCGCGACAAATTGTAGCCTCAACGCATCCCGACTCAGCCTATCAAAGCTGACTTTTAATCAGGCGAGACCGTTTCTTTCAGCCGAGTTAGCACCCTGTCTAAAT
>JANQRM010000527.1 GCA_028284565.1 Anaerolineae bacterium
TGTACGGTGGGATAATCCCAAACAGACTCTGATTCGTAGTGAGTCCTCTGGTGTCTGGACGTGGGAGGAATATCACCATAATATTGATTCCATTGTTGAGATGATTGGCGCGGTCTCGCACTCTGTTGATATATTGGTCGTCCAAACAAAAACGTCTATCGCTCCCAAAGGCAATCACTTCCCACATTACAACCGTGTCATCCGTGTCCTGCCTGATAATCACGGACAGATTATCATGGTCGTCAAAAATCGTATCGGACGGGGTATCATGAACGCCACCATGCAATTCTTCCCCAATTTCAGAGATAAAATAGTCGCGGTAGACTCCCTTGATAAGGCGTATAAATATCTTGCAGAAAAAGCCTAGCTCGCATTTTATGTTACAATAGCGGCTAACGGTTGAGTTTGGGGCGGTAATATGTCATTTACAGTTTTTTGGGCTAATTCTGAGCAAACCATACTGCAAGCCGATGCCACAAGTAATTGGACATGGGACGAATATCATCAAGCGATTGATGATATTATTGAACAAATGAAAACGGTTGCTCACCCCGTTGATGTGTTCGTCGTTCAACACCAAACGGCAGTTGCTCCGCGCGGGAATCATCTGCCTCATTATCGGCGAGTGATGCGCGATTTGCCAGACAACCACCGCTTTATCGTCATGGTCTTCTCTAACCGTGTCGGGCGCACAATGTTGAATATGTTTATGCGCTTCTTCCCGACGTACAAACATCGTATCTTTGGCGTAGGTTCAGTCGAGGAAGCTCATCAACTTCTTGCAGAGAAGACTACAAAAAATGGGACAAATTAGCTGCCTGCATTTGTCAGAAGACTTCGCAACATCTACAATCAATACATCATTGACTACCAAAAAGAGATAAAACGATGCCTACTCCTCAAGCAATTCGTACCTTCGTCCTTTCTGGGCATGGCGATTTTGAGACAGTTAAATCCATGTTGGCAGAAGACCCCGACTTATTAAACTCCCAACATCAATGGGGCGAGAACGATTATGAAACCGCTTTGACTGCCGCGGCGCATGTCGGCAATAAACCAATTGCAGAGTATTTATTATCACAAGGCGCACCGATGGACATCTGTGTGGCGGCGATGCTCGGACGCAAAGATACGGTTGCCAAGTTCCTTCGTGATGACCCTGCTCTCGCCAATGCCAAAGGCGCACATCAAATCCCTTTATTGTTTCATATTGCGCTCGGTGGCGATACAGAAATCGCGGATATCGTCAAAGCAGCAGGTGGTGGAGAAGGCGCGAATTATTCACTGATTGCCTCTGCCATGACTGGCAACTTGGCAATGACACAGTGGTTGCTGGATAATGGCGTGATGGATGTGAATCATCGCAATTTTCAGGATAAAACACCCTTCACTCTAGCGGAAGAAGGCGGACACTCGCAGGTAGCTGAACTGCTACGCAAACATGGTGGAGTCGCTTAATGTGTAGGGATTTGTAGCTGACAAACCCCAATGTTATTGCGCCATAACGTCATCATTATGAAACACGTATCCCCCATTACGATGTTCCAACACACCTTGCTCAACCATCCGTTCCAAGAATCCCTCCCAATCGGCTGGTATCGTGCCGAAGCGTTGTAAGAAGGCTAACAAGGTAAAATATTTGACGACGCGCTCCCACCCCATGACCCATGCGACAAACACGCCTAAGACAAAGCCCACAGTCCCACCCAGCGCCAATCCAGCAAAAAGGCTGACGACAAAGAACATCACCAATCCTGTTCGAAAGGCGGATCTAAGTCGCTCATATGGTGCGGTGTGAGTCGCTGTTCGACGAGGTGATAAGAAGCCTACGCCGATCAAGACACCACACCCCACCATCAAGCCGAAAATTATCCCAACATTTGGTTCAAATCGTAGACCCATCAAGAATGCACCCACAACACCTAAGACAAGGCTCATCAAAAGGCTGATTCGATCAATAGACAATTGCCAACGTAGAGGCGCGAAAGCACCATCAACACTCGCACTTAAGCCAGCCAATAAGCCAAATATCACGCCAATGGATAATCCACCAAGCATCCCACCCACGGGAATAAACAGCAGTCCCATCAATAAGCCAACAACAATGCCGATACTGATAGCATAAATCGCTTCTTGTTTTGGGGATGCTAACCAACTGGGTTGAATATCATCGGGATAAAAAACGGATAGTTCATGTACAGATAGTTGATGTTTTAGCCAACTTAAAACCTGTTTCGATTGAGTATCAAGTGACAACGATTCAATATACTCAGTCATATTTCCGTGCCAAGAAGAAAAGAAACAGAAGAATTCGCATTCGTCGTTGCAAGAGCTCCATATCATCAAAATTGTCGGGTTGTGGACGTGACTCGCGGAGCTGGTCAATCATGAAGCCAGTCGATTGTAAAAGCGAGAAATAATCCTCAACAGTACGATGATATTTGATAACCGTTCCACCCAGCCATGCCACATCCCGCCGACCTGTACTGAAATAATCATCCACAATCCAATCTTGCCGATAGCCCCCTTGTTCCATACTGCGATTGCAAGAGGTCAACACTGGATGCTCAACTGAGATGATAAAATGCCCTTCCGTTTTGAGTGACGCATAAATCTCTTCAAATATCGTTTTGAGGTCGTCAATATAGTGCAAGACAAGACGAGAAGTCACCAAATCAAATGTATTCTGCGGATAGATCCAATCTTGCAATCGTGCGCGATGGATTTTGGCTTTGGGTTGACCTGCGAATCGTGCTTGTGCGAGTGAGACCATCTTATCAGAGGCTTCGATGCCGATATAGCTTTCACAACCCTTTTGTAACAATTCCTCGCCAAATTCACCTGCTTCACAGCCCAAATCAAGAACCCTCAAGCCTGTAACATCACCTAACATTTCCCAGAGTATCGGGGCTTCGATTGTGATATTGGGATTCGTTGGACGCTCACGATGCGCTTGGTAGGTCGTAAACACATCCGCTTCATCATAAAATTCAGGACCATCCACCATCTTGTACTTCCCTCTAAATACCTCGCACGCAAATATAACCTATCATTGAATTATTTGATGCCTAATCTCTGTCATCTACAATCTATCCGATGCGGATGCATAGCCAAGTGTATGGACAAATGCATCACACTTGTATACTGTTTTATGATACGCTGGTCATAGATTTCAAGCCACCGCACCTTAACATCCTGCATAGCCATCGTATCTAATGAGGGCAAAAACACGGCGCATTTGGATAAAAATTCGTCACACGTTCTCACTTCGTTGCTGATGATGGAAAGTTAGCACCGCCAAAAATCTAACTGCTGTTACCGACCCCGTGACTCAAATAGTTTGTCTGCTAGCCCCCGCTAGCAGGGCTTTTTCGCCCCTTTTCAGCCGAAAATTCTGCAAATTCACTAGACCAACACCAAATCATGCGAGTCGCCCAACAAAATCGAAATGGCGATTAATAGTTAGTTGAACAGGAATTCTGTGCCACGCATCTCCATCGGGAGGGAGAAAATTTGCCAAGAAGCCAGCATCAACAGAAGTAAAACGAATGCCCACGGCATCAAGCCAAGCATCCCTTGCCGACGGAAAAGGCGAATCGATGTCTTCTGTGCGACAACCATACTCCACAGAAAGCCACCAACCAACGCAATCACTTGTATTAAACCGATGATTTGAACGTCCACAGAACCACTAAAACGCGCCACCTCGCCCACACCACCGAAGAACTCCTGCAAAACAGGAATAATCGAACCCGGTGCAATCAAGAAGTGGAAACTGTAATGGGCAATCCAGATGCCAAATCCAAGCGGGACGAAAGCAGGTGCAAATCCCGACACGATCTCCCGCAGGCTGTATTTTGTCTTGGTATTCGTGAAGGTCTGGCTCATCCAGCCCGCACCGACAGCAATCGCAAACGGCA
>JANQRM010000552.1 GCA_028284565.1 Anaerolineae bacterium
CCTGAGCCCTTTGTCCCCGATGGCTTCACAACGGGAACGACCTTGCTCTCGTTGATCGCCTCGTATGGTGGCTTACCATTGGACTATCGCACCGACCCAATTACGATTAACTTCACTGATCCAGCAACAGTGAACGCGATTCAGCAAGTGCTTGATTTGGCAAAGAATGGCTACATCAAGTACGACGAACAAAGTGGCTTCGGTGGCGGTGGTGCTGTTGCAATTAATGGCGAAACTGATCCCGTTGCACTGTTTACCGAATTCCTCACGGGTTTATTTGGTGGGGGAGATGGTTTCGACTTAGGTGAAGGTGACGCACAAAATGCCTTGCCGGGGACGGTTGCCTTCCCTCAAGGGACAACTCTCTCTGCGTTAGTTTATGATGTAGGTGGGGCTTATATCAGTTCCAATACCCAATTTGCAGAAGCCTGCTATCGCTTCATCAGTTCACTCACCCAACGTCCGACTTTGTTATCATCTATGCCGACCTTGCGGACACAAATCAGCAATCCCGAATTGGCGATTACACAAGGTGATGCCAACGTCACGCTGTATAATGACTTAGATGTCTTGCTCCAAAATCCGAACACGATTGCCATTCCTTCACCTCTCAGCACACAGATTGACTCCGCGAGTGATGCTCTGCTAACGTTCTGGTTAAACCGTGCCTTTGACCGCTATATCTTGGAAGATGCCGATTTACCGACGGAGCTTGAAGAAGCAGAATTGTTCTCACGCGGCTATCAGGAATGTACGGCACAATTGCCCCCCTTCGACCCTGATACAAATTCGATCTTCGATTACGCGGGTGAATTTATTGGCTGTGCCACGCAAGTCGATCCCAGTACCGAAGAACTCTTTGGCGGGTTTGGTGGCAACTAACACACAATAAAGGCGCGGTCTCTGAATCGCCCCACATGGACTGGATTTGATGGCTGATGTTTCGTTTTATTGACACCCTGTTATTCACCTTTGAGCGCATCCGACAACATCGGGTGCTGGTGCTATGGGTGATTGTTGGTTTATCTGTCGCAACAACGTTAGCACTCAGTCTCCCGTTATATGTCGATTCCGTCTTCAGCGATGTCCTTTCAGAACGCCTAGATGACCCGCCTTATGCCTTCCGCTATCGCTATTTAGGAGCATGGAATGGCAATATCAACCCAGATGATTTTCAGAATGCAACCACCGCTGTCCAAACAGGCTTTTCCTCCACCATCGGCTTACCCACCTACCGTGAGGTGACATACGTCAAAGGGGGAGTCTGGTCGGCACGGAAGACGGAGAACAACTTTCCACTGGGGACATTTGGTGTCGGCGCACTACAAGGGGCAGATGACCAAATCTTCATTAGTGCAGGCGATTGGTCGGCGGAGTCTCTAGCAAACTATGGTGAAGAAGATCCGGTTCCTATCCTCGCTCCCGAAACCATGCTCTACAACTTGGGGCTGAATCTAGGCGATGGCATCATCATCCAAAGGGCGGGAGTGCCTCCCGTACTTGGCGAAGTTGTGGCTCTCTGGCGACCAGTCAATCCCAATGACCCCTCGTGGATATTCACGCCCAAATTCTTTGACCAAGTATTCCTCGTCGAGAAGGACACACTCTGGCGTATGATTGATGGCATTGATGGGTCAGTCGACGAAGCCGGCTGGTTCTTGAATTTCAACGGCTCAGAATTGCTAACCTCCGACATTGACAACCTCATCGCCCAAATTGGCGAAGGCGAGCGCAACTTAGAAATTGTCTTGCCTGGCATTCGTGAGGATTTATCCCCAACGGCTGGCTTGCGTGATTTTAGCCAAGAAGTGAATGCGCTCACCCAACAACTGTTTATTATCATCCTGCCAGTGGGAGGCTTGGTCTTGTACTTTGTCTCACTCGTCGCGGGCTTGCTCGTCAGGCGGCAACAGGGCGAGGATGTCAAACTCCGCAGTCGAGGGATGAGTCGCTGGGCAATACTCAGCGTGCATGTGTTGATGTGGCTGATACTCGTCTGGGTTGCGCTGGCAATGGGTATCGGTGTGAGTCCCTTCGTCGTACAAATCGTCGGACAAACCACCTCCTTCTTGCAGATTGACTCGACTCTGCCCTTGCTCGAAATCGTCCTCACACCGCAAGCATTGCTTATCGGCACAGCCACAGGTCTTATCGCAGCGAGTAGCGGCTTGTTCTTTGCATGGCGGTCTACCCGACAGAATATCAACAGCTTCAAGCAGGAACTCTCACGTGGGTCAAAAGCATGGTGGCAACGCATGTACCTCGACATCATGCTCCTTGTGCCTGCGATTTATGTCCTATTCCAGCTGACACAGCAAGGTGGAATTGTCACCGAAGCGGATAATCCCTTTGGTGACCCCTTGACCTTCATCGGACCCACATTATTTGCATTGGGCGCATGCTTGCTCTTCTTGCGTGTGTTGCCCATTTTGCTCAATGTTGGTGCGCGTGCGATGTCCTACACCAAAAACATCGCCTTGCTCATGGCACTTCGCGAACTGACACGCTCGATGTCGCGCTATCGTGGAGCCTTGTTGATGATGGCATTCACCCTAAGTTTGACTGGATTCACAGCTTCCATGGCGAGTACACTCGACCAAAGTTTGACTGATTCGATTAATTATCGCGTTGGTGCTGATGCGGTCATGATAATCGCCGCCGATACCCAAACAGAAGAGAATGTCGATTCAACAACCGGACAGGCAGGGCTAACAGTCGTGGGTTATAACACTCCACCAATTGAAGAATTGCAAGGTGTACAAGGAATCACCCAAGCCTCACGGGTCGGTGAATTTGAGGCACGCTTGGAGGTCCGCAATCAACGGCTAGAAGGCACACTGATGGGAGTCGATAGGGGCGCGATGGCGGCAGTGACTCGCTTCCGTGAGGATTATGCACCGCTTTCATCAGCTGAATTATTCAATCAACTCGCGGGCAATCGCACGGGTTTACTGGTGAATACGCAGACGGCTGTCGAGAACAACATCCTCATCGGACAAGAGGTGGGTTTGCAGGTTTTTGCTTTGGGACAATGGTATGAAACCCGCGTACCTGTCGTTGGTGTGGTTGATTACTTCCCGACTCTCGATCCGCGTACCAGCTTCTTCGCCATCGGCAATATCGACCCCATCTTTGAACTCGTTGGCACAGAACTCCCACATGATATTTGGGTTGGTCTGCAACCTACTGCCGATTTGGAATCTGTCCAGCAAGAAGTCACCGATTTGGAGTTCCCAGTTCTGCGCTGGCTTGACCCAGAAAGTGCGCTTCGTGAAGCTCAAGCTGACCCCTCCCGACGGGGTGTCCTCGGCTTCTTATCTGTTGGTTTTATCGCGTCGATTGTTCTCACTTTGATTGGTGCAGTCATTCAAAGCACCGCCTCTTTCCGCGCCCAATCCGCACAATTGGGTTCATTGCGGGCGATGGGCTTGGGCAGTTGGTCAGTCGGCATCTACATGATTCTCTTGCAGGGCATGTCCGCCTTTGCTGGCATCCTCAGTGGCACCACTATCGGCTTGATGACGACGCTCCTCTTTTTACCCTTGTTGGATTTTAGTGGAGGCTTACCCCCATATCTAATTCGCGTCGCGTGGAATGAGATTTTGATTGTCTACAGTGTTTTTGCGGGCGTGCTATTTTTTGTGACTTTATTGACCTCGTTGTTGTTGAGCCGTGAGCAATTGTCTACGGTAGTGAAGTTGGGAGAAGTTTAGGTGAGAGTGTCTGTTATCGTTATCATCCTGCTCTTATTGATTGTTGCCTGCGTCCCAGAAGGGGTAGTGGATGAGAACCCCGCCCAAGCCGACCCGACAGCGACTCCCATCCCAACAGCACCAGCCGCCGCCCGACCCACCTATACCGTCCAAGTTGGCACAGTCCAAGAATCCCTCGTCTTCAGTGGACGCTGGCTTCCGCGTGACCAACTCGAACTCTCATTTGAAATTGCTGGCACGATTCGCTCTGTGAATGTTCGTC
>JANQRM010000602.1 GCA_028284565.1 Anaerolineae bacterium
ACCGAGCAATTCATCAATCTCGGTCATATGCACACCCAGCCGTTGTCGCGCCAAGTTCTTCAAACCCAAGAAACGACTAATTGGGTCGAATACCCATTCAGCCAGCATGGTATCAAACTCAATTGGCGCAACATCCACCCCATAGCGTTGCATTACTACCAAATCATAGGTCGCATTATGGGCAATTTTGGGGATATTAGGATTAGTCAACGCAGGACGGATCGCCTCTATCACTGTATCGAGTGTCAATTGCACACCCTCATCATGCCCCACTGGAATGTAATAGCCTGTTTCGCCATCGACAGCTAGCGCAATCCCGACTAAATCAGCAATCGAGGGGTCAATCCCTGTCGTCTCAACATCCCACGTGATGGCTTCAGCACCGTTCAACGTCTCGACCAAATCCGCAAGAGCTTTCTCATCCTGAACAATCACCGTCGGCACAACCTCTTCGGGTTCTGGCGCGCCACTATCACTATCTGCCATCTTGAATAACGGTAACTGACCGATATCACCCAAACCTAAACGGTCTCTCAATTGACGAAATTCCAATTCGCCAAAGAGCTTATCGACCTTCATCACATCATAATCTTGCGCGACACAAGCCTCCAAATCGAGTTGCACGTCCACATCAGTGAGAATAGTCGCCAGCTCATAGCTGAGATAAGCCATCTCGCGTCCCTCAGTAAGCTTTTTGTGATTCGCTCCTTTGATGTTATCGAGGTTGGCGTAAATATTGTCGAGCGACCCATATTCAAGCAGGAGTTTTGTCCCCCCTTTTTGACCAATCCCTTTCACACCCGGAATATTATCCGAGCTATCCCCCATGAGGGCTTTCAAATCAATCAATTGTAGCGGTTCGAGACCGTCATACTTTTCTCGGAACATTGCCTCATCATAAGCAATATCGCTGGCATTCCTTTGTGGCAACTGCACCCGTACATTCGGCGAAAGCAACTGCAAGATGTCGCGGTCTCCTGTGATGATATGCACATCCACATCTTGTTCAGAGGCTTGCTTGGCAATCGTCCCAATCACATCATCCGCTTCATAACCATCCAATGCCAAAATCGGGATATTAAATGCACTCACCACCTCTTCGATACGAGGCAGTTGTCGCGCAAGGTCATCCTCCATCTTCTCGCGCGTGCCTTTGTATTCATCAAACACTTTATCGCGTCCACTCAAGCCACGATCAAAAGTCAATGCCAGATAACGGGGTTTATCATTCTGCAATATATCAAGCAATATGCGGGTAAAGCCAAAGGTCGCATTCGTTGGCTCACCAGAGCGTGTAGAAAAACCTCGTGCGGGCAAGGCAAAATATTGGCGATAAGCAACCGCATGTCCATCAATCAAATACAATACAGGACGTTTCGACATCAAATTTGTCTTTCTTTTTCAAAAGAACATATGGGCTATAGTATAGCGCGATAAATGCAACTACGACAGGTCATAAGTGAGTGATTAGCCAAGATCGCTATTATCACTCACTGAAGCAACTGTTTAGAAATTGAAATCCTGATTTCAAGAGACAATAGCGCCTGACATCTGTCCTCTGGTGTCTAATATCTATTAAAAGCAATGAACTCTTGAATCTCCTCGTCAGACATCGCCCGCCCCGGCTTCAAGACCAAATAGCCATCTGCCCACAAAGAATCAGCTTGCAAACGGTCATCGATCGAACTAGCAACATCCGCAGACCGCACCATCAACTTGCGAATTAGCGCACTCGGCCTCTCTGATTCAGGTGCGTCCGCTTGCAAATAGAGATAATCCCCTTCACCATCGAGGACTTCAATTTGCCAACCCAGCTGTTTCAACCAGTTCGCCAAATCCGCCAGAATTGCTGTGACCACGGCATCCGACAGTTGCTTATTAGCGTCCTGCACGATCCAGACGAAGGTATAAGGTGCAAGCGGTCCCGGGTCAATAACGGACGAATCGTCGATAATTGCACCGGCTCCGGAAACAGAAGAATCAGCAATTAGTTCACCATCCTCTGGTACAGCAGACAACGCCTGCGATAAACGTTTCCCCTGCTGCCGAATCAGTCGCAATTGCTGTGTCCCACTGAACACCATCGACAAGGTGAATTCACCGCCTGCCGTCCGCTTGGAGAACAGCATATAGTCTTTCCCACTTGCTGGTAGTGTCAAAAAGCGAATCCGAGATTGGTCATCTTTGGCATCCCAATCGCCTTCAATTGCCATTTCAATGTCTTGTATATCTTCATCAGGCATCGCCCCTGCTTGCGCCACAATCACATTATCTTGGGTCAACAGGGTCGCTTCTGCTGAGAGTTCCAATGAAACTTGTGTCAAAGTCAATGCCAATTGTGCGATGTACGCTTCTTCATCTGATTGAACGGGTTCGTCAATGATTTCTTCGCCATCGTCAATCACGTCTTCGACGAGGGGTGCTTCATCCTCATATTCAGATACTGGCTCGACATCATCGTCTATCGCATCTTCAATTGCAGGAGCATCGTCCTCAAATTCAGCTTCCGGCTCAAATGCGTCCTCGATAAGATCATCAATAACTGGAGCGTCATCAAATTCAGATACTAGTTCGCCTTCGGCAACATCATCAATGACAGGAACATCATCCTCTATTTCCAGTTCGGGTTCATCGTTGATGTAGTCTTCCTCCGGTTCGTCAGCAACTTCCGTTTGATACGATTCCGCCTGCTCAACCGCTTCATCAACGACATCCTCAATTTCGTCCCACTCATCAGCAATAGGCTCTTCAATGACTTCATCCAAGTCATCAGCATAATCTGCTTCATCAACAACGGGGACTTCGTCCGTTGCTTCATCTTCAAACGGAATAAAATCGGGTTCGTCGTCGTCACTAGATTCAGACGAATCCTTCTTGATGACAGGGGCAACATCCTCGTCCAGTTCCACTGCTTCTCGCGCAATATACGCATTCGCATCGGTTTCTTCTTCAACAGGAAGTGCATCATCATAATCATGCACATCTGTGTCGACATCGGAATAGTCCTCATCGCCTTCCATCAGTTGCCACCCAATTTGCGATGGCGACACCCCTGCAATGGTGTCCGGTTCATCCTCTTCAATCACAGGTTCATCGACTACTGAACTGGATACAGGGGTCTCATCCGATTCATAGTCGTCCTCAACAAGTAAATCCAACTCATCTTCCAACGGTTGTGAACGCACTTCGGGCGAGATACGGTCTGTCGTTAAGCTACCGGGGTCGCTTTCAAGCATATCCATATCCGAGGGTTGAGTGGTCGAAGAAGTATATTCTGAAACAGGCAACTCATCGGGCAAGAAGTCTGGTTCGCGGGTGTACTGTTCACTTTCCAGCACCCATGACGGAAGCGGTTCAATCCCCTGCTTATCAGGGGGCAATTGTTCCCGAATATTGTCAAATAGTTCTTCTAACGAGAAGGCTTCAATGGGTGTGGTGTTATCTAACGCGGTTTCTAGGATGAGTGCCGCCGGAATAAAGCCATCATCTTGTGTTTCAACCTCATCAAATTCAATCGCAGGCGAAGGTTCAGTATCCCCGTCATCGTCTGTCCACGAATCCAGCAAACCACTGACATCCGTATCCATCATACCGACAACCAAATCACGCACAGTCCCACTATCCTCAAAGTTCGGCATGGGAGGCTCTTCTGCGGCTAACTTCTGGAAGGTCTCATCTGCAATATTTTTCGTCGGAGGCGGGACATCTGTCACAAATTCGACTTTTTCACCATCCTCTGAGATGACAAATTCCATCGACTGCGATTCCTGAAAACTGTCATCTTCATCATCTAGTAGTAACTCATCTTCTGCTTGTGAGTCGGCTTCCGCAACCGGCGTATCCGCGTCATCCGAAGCAATGACATAATTTGTCGTATCTTGATTGTCTTGAGCCGGCGATTGCGCGGTATCGGGTAAATCCTCATCCATAGAGGGTGACGCTTCTTCAAGAAAAGGAATCAACTCCCTTGCCGTAATTGGAATATCCACCACCCCAGTAAGGTTGAGGTCATGAGCCACAGCATGCAGTTCTTCGTCCTCATCATCGGGTCCAATTAAGATGCCCATCTCAGGACGAATCGTTTGGAGGCGCAAGACCAAATCCGGTCCGGGCATATCGGGCAAGTTAAAATCAACCAGCGCGACATCCTGCACACTTTGTTGCAAAAAGACAATCGCATTCTGTGCCGACGTAAACGATGACACCAGATAATCACCCGTTTGCTCCAATGCCTGAATAATCGACACCGAAAATCCAACATCTTGTGTGATAATCAGCACCCGCTTGGGGACTAACGCCATAAACTCACGATCCTATCTTGCTGAGTCAACAGGCAACACCCATTGCCCATAAATCGAAACCAAACATAACCATAGCTCTATTGTACCCAGATGCGAAAAGAATAAAAACAAGCGAGTATAAAAAGCGTCTAAAAACGCCCTTAAACAACCATCGAAACCAAAAAGCCTTAATTTCGTCTACAATTATGAAGCATATTTACAAAAGTCACACAATGTATCATTCAGGATCGAACCATGACAAAGCAACTAGAGCAAATCGCTGAACAGGTCAAATACCACCAACTCGATGTACTCGTCGGACAATCTGTTCAAGTCGACAGTCTCGAAACATTAGTGTCCAATGTACAAGACTTGCTGGCAACCCAGTTAAATAATCATATTCCCTATATTGGACGCTGGAATACGAACCCCAACATAGACAACCCACCAAATGACACGGAGTATGTTTTCGCCAGCATAGGAAATTTTGATATGAAATTCAATTGGTCGAATCAAACAGCAGACTATCCCTTTCAATCTGGGATGGCTTTCCTTGAAGAGATGGAAATCGACTTACTCATGGAATTACATGGAAATCTAATTGATGATTTAAGTCAGCAAGTATCAGAAGGCAAGATGTACTTATTGTTGTTATTCGCTATCGACAATAAACATGAACCGTTCGCGGACTTCCGAGAGAAAATTAGACACAAAGACAGCGAGGCAATCAAGACAGCTGAGGCGGGTTTTCCAGCAAGCTATTTTCCGGTCAATTGCCAGATAATTGCCTCTGCAGTGACCAATGCACCCGCACTATGGATTCGTTATAGTGTGTTATGGATGTACACGTATCTATACAACTATCGGCAACTTACTCTGCCGTAACTGTCACACGCAGAATTGCAGAATTATTCACTTCGCTCGATTCGCTGACTTCGTTATCAGAGTCCGCTTTCACTTCGAGGATAAACTCGCCAGCAGTGTCAAAGGTCAAATCAACAGACAAGATGAAGCTCGAACCATCCGCCAAGTCAGAAATCCGCGCCACTTCAATCTCTTCATTGCCATCAAAATCCACGATTGTCAAAAATTCACCACTATCACCCAAGCCGAGATTGCTAATGGTAATCGAATACGACGAGGTGACATCACTATCACCACTCGCTATCACCAAATCCTCTGCACCAGAGAAGTCCGTTACAATCAAATCAGGAGGTCGTGGGACGGGCGTGTTGGATGGAACAGGAGTATTCGTAATTTGTGGTGTATTCGTCGGCGTGCTGGTGGGGGGAGTCGGTGGAGTCGCCGTGACAGGCGGTTGAGCCATAGGAACGTTCAAGCAATTACCATATTGCGTCGTGAAATCCGCACTCACCCAGCCTTCTTGCCCACCCACATTCAGCTTCCACCATGTATTATTCCCCAAACGCCCGATAATCGGAGCCAGCGTCCCTGTGGATAGCACCGTAATCACGTCAAAGTCGGTACTCGGTCCCTGACGGAAATTCAAACCCGTATTCGTCAATGCCCGACACACCCCATCATTCGGAATCTGTGGCACATTCACGTTCCCAATGGGTGTCGCTGTCACCTGTGCTTGACTACCACGTATGGTCACTTGAATATCTGTGGGGTCACTCACGACTGCACCGCGATATGCCAAGACTCGCATCGTAATTGTCCCTGCCGCGCGTGGCGTATAATCCAAAATCGCGCTCATTGTCGTATCACCATTCAACTGCTCAGATGATACAGTTTTCACAATCTGATTATTGACCCACAATTGCATCCTCGTGACCCCGACGCTATCCGTTGCATTGGCACTGACCAATATTTCTTCACCCACCACGAACTCGTCGCCAGCAACAGGCGATAAGACACTCACCAGTGGTTTTTCGGTCTGGAAATCCGTGGTTGGCGTTGGCGTGATAAGCGGTTCAGCCGTTGGTGAATTGTTGCTCAAGTTACACGCAGTCAGCAGGCTCAAGCACATCAACACAAATAGAGTCACACGGGCGATCATAGCTTATCCTTCGATTCGTCAGGTACAGTTTGATTGTATCATTAGCTAATCTTACAGACAACAAACGACAAGCCACCGTTCCATCTATGAGAAGTCATCATATGAAGTCAGATAGTCAGATTAGCCCTCTGGCACTCAGCCCTTAAACTCATCACTAACTTTTCACTTTCTACTTGCCCACTTTCCACTCACAATACAAAAAGCCCCAACATCGGTCAGGGCTTCAAATTATCCGTTAGAGTGGGTTTAGTTTTAACCAATCGGCTCTTTCCAGATCGTGAAGCGACACATATCGTCGCCCACCGCCATACACGAGGTTTCATCAACCTTGAACTCTTGCCCACCCGATACCCACCGCAGACCTTCTTGTAGCAAACCTGTCGCCACAAAACAGCAAGGCTTCTCCGCTTTCCGTTCCCAGCAGACTGGGCTACGCTCAATTGTGTAGATAATCTTGTCCGTGCCTTCTTCATACACATGCGAAATCTGGTCAGAAAATTGCATAAAGATGTTTGCCATGGCTGGCACACCGATTTTCAATTTCGCATTCAAAGGCAACACCTTAAACGCAAGGTCACCCACACCCGCCAGCGCACCAAATGCCCGCAAGCCACGCGCAAACGTCGCCCGACCTGCCCGCAATGCCAGCCCACGTCCACCGCGCGGACCGTACATTTCTTCCAAAGCCATGTTGAGTGCCGTGTAATCGGCAAAATCGAATTCCTTTTCGAGGTTATCTGGCGGATAATTGTTGATATATTCCGACAAGCCCGCCAAGTTCAAAATCGCGTTCAGACCGTTTTTCCCCATCACCTCTTCCATCGCTTCAATCGTGATGAGTGCAAATTTATTCGGGTAGTAGTAGCCCGCCTTTTTTCTTTCAGGTGGCATATACTCGACCTCCAGTTCGGCAAGTTAGTATAGATGCTTTAATGCACGGTTTTCAGAGTCTTTATGATAGTGCAAGTCATGAACTTTAGCAATGAATGCGACCATGTATTGGTGAACATTTGCACATTTCTTACACAAGTATACGCAGACGTGCGATTTGTGCCAACTAGTTCGCCAAAACAATCAAGGGATCGTGTTGCGTTTGGGTCGCAGGCAAGCGTCCTTGCATACTCCACGGACCTGTCCACGTCACTTCGACATCAACCAATTGTCCCTTCAAATCCCCTTTTGCCTCAAAGAAGATCAGCTTATTCTGTGGAGTCCGTCCGCGCCATTTACCCTTATGCAAATCCTCTACTAGCACCTCGACATTCTGCCCCAAATACGGCTGATTAATCTCCGCGACAACCCGCTTCTGCACATCTTCTAACAGGCGGAAGCGACGCATCTTTTCCTCTTCCGGAACATCGTCGTCCATTTTACGGTCACTCACCGTCTGCGGACGCGGACTGTAACGTGCCAGATGAGCCTTATCAAGTTTCAATTCGTCAAGGATGTGATAAGTATCCATGAATTGCGCATCAGTCTCACCGGGGAAGCCTACGATAATATCCGTATGTATCGCCACGTTAGGGATAATATCTCGAATTTGATGCACCAACTGACGATACTGCTCCGCTGTATACCCGCGACGCATATTTTCTAGCACGAGGTCATTCCCCGCTTGAATCGGCACTTCGATATGAGGCATGACATGAGGCAATTCAGCCACGGTTTCCAGCAACTTATCCGTCATCCAATTCGGATGGCTAGTCAAGAAGCGGATACGCTCAAATCCAACTTCCTCAGCCGTGTCATCCACAATCCGCAACAAATCTGCCAAATCAGGACCATCAGAAATATCCTTGCCATAACGATCCACAATCTGACCGAGCAAGGTGACTTCTTTTACGCCTTGTTGCGCCAGACTACGAACATGCGCCACAATCTCGCCTACTGGACGACTCCGCTCCACACCTCGACGGAAGGGAATAATGCAAAACGTACACGCATGAGAACAGCCATATACCACAGGCACATGCGCCGTGACCAAATTGCCACGTTCATGCAACGGCAAGATTAATTCACCATCTTGTAATGCATCCCGTTGTTGACGTGCTTCGGCTTCTAAATCAAGAGCTTCTGCTTCATCCACCCGTTCAGACAAAAATTCAACCATCGACTCCGGCTGTGACGGTGGCATAAACACATCGACAAAGGGAAGTTTCTTTCGCATCCACAACGGGTCTTTGACACCGACCATACACCCCATGACACCAATCACCATGTCGGGCTGGTCTTTCTTCATCGCATTCAACAGATGCAGACGATTCAAGCCACGGTCTTCCGCACTCTGACGCACCACACAGGTATTCACCACCTGAATTTCTGCGTCTTCTGGGTTCGTCGCCGCTTGATGTCCCATCTTTTCCAATTCAGATGCCAACAATTGCGAATCCGCCGTGTTCATCTGGCATCCAAATGTCCAAATATGATAGTGCATAATGCTGTATCTCTATTCCTTAAAAAGTGAAACTCATTGTAACGAAAGCCCCATACAGCGTCAATGTACCGTCTCACACGGAACAGCCTGCAACTCAACCATCCCCACATCACCAGATTCCGGCAATTCAATCCGCAAGACATTCCCCTCCAACATGACCCAATCCGTCACATCCTCATGAAAATTCCCTACATCACCCACCGCACCTACAACTGAGTCCCGCAAAACAATCACACTCCCCTCCACTGCCCCACGTATCACCAGCCAATACCGCAAGCACTGTGTCATCGGCTCCAAATCAAACTGCGATTCCGCAATCCTGTCTGACTTCCAATCCAAATGAAGCGGTACCCTCGATAGACTGGTCATGGCATATCCCTGTTGCAGTTGAGATGAAACATTGCCATAATAACAGACCTATTGAAAAAGAATTGTTAGAG
>JANQRM010000604.1 GCA_028284565.1 Anaerolineae bacterium
GCGCGTCGTAGCAAGGGCACATAGGATGGGTCTTCATAATAGGCAAGTCGAATAATGCGTGTCAGACCATGCGACGATCCCATCTCATGTGGAATTTGAAAGCGTTCAATGCCCAGCACCTTTTGTCCGCGTTTGGCAAGATGATAGAGAGTGGCACTCCCCATGCCTCCGATACCGAGTACGATTACGTCATAGTGTGAGGTTGACATGCTACACTACCGGCTCAACAATTTTGAAATTTGCACCAATGGCTTCTAGTTTTTCTGGGATATTGGCGTAGCCCCGTTCCATATAGTGAACATTCGTGAGTTCCGTTTGCCCATCTGCAACCAGTCCTGCAATCATATAAGCGAATCCCGCGCGCAAATCAGGAATCTCAACGTTGATGCCATGCAATGGAGTCTTACCCCGAATTATCGCGCTATGTAGATGGTCACGGTCTTTATAGCGACAGGGGCGACTCCCCAAACAAGCCGTCGTTAAATCAATCGTTGCGCCCATCTCCCGCAGAGCTTCCGTATAGCCAAAGCGATTCTCGTAGACTGTTTCATGCAAAATCGACACGCCTTCCGCTTGTGTCAGCATCACGACAAAGGGTTGTTGCCAGTCCGTCATGAAGCCCGGATGCACATTCGTCTCAATATGAATGGGTAACAATTCGTCTGTCGCACGGAAGAAGGCAATCCCCTCATCCGTCACCTTGAAACCCCCGCCCACTTTTTGGAGCGCATTGAGGAAGGTAATCATATGTTGCTGTTGAGCATTGCGGATGGTAATGTTGCCATCGGTTGCCAATGCAAGGGCGGCATAAGAGGCAGCTTCGATACGGTCTATGATGGTACGATGCCGTGCGCCATGTAACTTCTCCACCCCTTCGATGAGAATCTTGCGGTCAACATCGACCAGAATTCGCGCACCCATCTTTTGCAAAAAGAGAATCGTATCAATAATTTCAGGTTCGATGGCGGCATTTTTAATCACCGTTGTGCCTTTTGCCAACGTCGCCGTGAGAAGAATATTCTCCGTTGCACCTACACTTGGATAGGGTAACTCAATCGTCGTTCCCTTGACCTGACTGGAACGCGCCGTGTAACTGGACTCATCATTGAGTATTTCGACCCGCATCTCTTTGAGTGCCATTGTATGAAAATTGACCGGACGTGTGCCTATATCATCCCCACCCACAATCGGGACTGTCACACTCCCTGCACGATGCACTAAGGGACCAAGCATCAAAATCGGAATGCGATTAAAACCAGAATATTCTAATGGCACAACATTGTCTTCGATACGTGGGGTATGCACAGTCAGCGTGTGGTCATCGAGCCATTCGTGTTGTGTACCCAGTTCCCCCAACATCGCCAACACGCCTTCGACTTCCGTGATGCGTGGCACATTGTCCAGAATGCATGGCTCGTCCGTCAAAATCGAAGCGACCAATTGCTTACTAATCGCATTTTTTGCACTTTGGATCGTGACTGTCCCCTCTAGCCTGCGTCCACCTTCGACAATATAGCGAGATTTGTGCATGGGTGTTGTCCCTTGGTTGGTTTAGCAACGCCCAAATCATAACCTCATTCTGCTTATCGTCAAGTCAGCAAGTCGATAGAATGAAACTGCTAAAAGTCGCTATTTCAGAGGTTTTCTGTTAACAAGCAATTAAATACTTTTCCTGTCGATTTCGCCGATTAACATTCGTCATTACTATAGAGGAAAGCTATCCCTCTCTCACCAATTACCATTTAGGAGGTCACTATGTCGGGTGAAAAAGGCACAAAAGACAACCCATGGGTACTCAAAACCCCGCCCGGCAAATCAGAATACACCATTTATCGAGACGATGAGCATGACCCACCCATTCTCGTCTGTACGGTTGGTAAAACCGAATTACATTATGATGCGCGCTGTATTGAGGATTTGCATCAGATGCTCAAAGAACACGGCGATTGGATGCCATTGGGTAACAAAGATGAGCAGAACCTGCCAATGAAGGTACAGTCGAAGCATGGGGACGCTCACCGGATAACCCGATAGGCGGATGGTATGGGCTGAAGAAAGGTTTACGCGGACGCTTTGGCAATTACATTCCACCATTGATGGAAGAACTTGGCTTGGCAGAACTTGAACACAACGCGCGCAATAATCGCATGCGGGCGATATAAGGCTTAGATCAAATGGGATTTCTCCAAATAAGATAGCCCCTATTCTGATTTCGTCTCATCAGCGTAAATATCAAGACGAGCTTGTTCCCAATCGGGATTATTCTCTGCAAATTGGCTTGTAAGCTGTGCTTGATGGTTCAGTTGATCCCAACTCCAAAAGCCTTTCATATATTCAATATTCCCAAAAATCTCATCATCAGACAGCCGACTGCTATATTCTGCCATGATGTATAAATCTAGTGGGCTATCTACCCCATACTTGATGGTCTCAAACAAGATTTGGTCAGGGTGTTGCCAAGTGTGTCCATCAGAATCATGGCGAGGGACAGGTTTATATCCTAAAGCTACAGTTCGTTCTTCAGACTCAACACCTTGTCCGCTTCCATCATATCCATGGCAGTGGGCGCAATAAGTATTGTAATTGGTTTGTGCCAATGTCATTTCAATATTTTTAGGGTCTACTGTTGGAATTTGGCTCCGAATCAAAGATGGATCAGTCGATGTTGTGCTACAACCTACGACAATAAGCAGAACACTCAGCACAGCAAAAAATTTCAATTCATCATCTCCGATTTTATCCAGCCATATTGAGATTTATATTTCGTAGGAGTTGAGCGTTGATCGCAACAATCACCGTACTCAGGGACATAAACGCCGCGCCGACAGCTGGTGATAAAATAAAGCCAATCGGAGCCAGCACACCCATTGCTAAGGGAACAGCGACAATGTTATACCCCGTCGCCCAGATGAGATTTTGGATCATCTTACGATAGGTGGCTCGGCTCAACTCAAAGATTTTAACCACGTCCAAAGGATTACTTTTGACCAAAATAATCCCTGCCGATTCAATCGCCACATCCGTTCCGCTACCGATTGCAATCCCAATATCAGCACGGGTCAGTGCAGGGGCATCGTTGACCCCATCACCAACCATCGCTACCTTTTTACTCTGTTGTTGTAGCTCTGCCACCTTCTGATCTTTGTGTTCGGGCAACACTTCCGCAAACAGCGTATCAATACCTAACTCCTTTGCCACTGCTTCCGCAACATGCTGGCTATCACCTGTGAGCATGACCACTTCAACACCCAACTCATGAAGTTTCTCAATGGCATGTTGGCTTTCTTCTCGGATAACATCTGATAGTGAAAACCCAGCGACGACTTGCTTATCCACCACGAGATAAACAACCGTCTCCGCCTTCTCATTGGCAGTATCACGGAAATTTGCCATCTCACCTTGCAAATCGAGTTCAAGCATCTCCAACAGGCGTGGTCCGCCCATGTAAACAGCTTTACCATCATAAATCGCTTTAATTCCATGCCCCTTGATGGCTTCAAAGTCTTGGATTTCAACAGGTTTTACATCGGCTTCTTCAGCTTTATCCCGAATGCCTTTTGCTATGGGATGTTCCGAGTCGCCTTCAATTGCCAAGGCTAAGCTCAGTACATGCTCTTGCTCCCAGCCCTCTGCCGTCTGCAGACTCGCTACGCCAAATCGACCTTCAGTGAGTGTTCCTGTTTTATCAAAAATGACCGTATCAATTTCTCGTGCTTCTTCCAACGCCAAGCGATCACGAACCAAGATGCCATTCCGCGCTCCCATCGCGGTACTAATTGCCACGACCAATGGAATTGCCAAGCCCAAAGCATGAGGACAAGCGATCACCAACACCGTTGCCACGCGCTCTATCACATCCACTTCGAAACCAATTGCCAGTGTCCACGCAACCGCAGTAATCACTGCCGCGACTATTGCAAAGTAGAAGAGCCAACCTGCCGCTTTATCTGCCAAAACTTGCGTTTGTGATTTACTGCCCTGAGCTTCTTGCACCAAGCGCATAATACCAGCCAAAGCTGTGTCATCACCTGTTGCGGACACATGAACACGCAGACTCCCATCCCCATTAATCGTGCCACCGATAACCTCATCCCCTTCAGACTTCTCAACAGGTTTTGATTCCCCTGTAATCATCGACTCGTTTAAGGTCGAATGCCCGTCGATAATCTCACCATCAGCAGGCACACTTGTGCCGGGACGCACGAGTATCACATCATCATTCTGTAACTCTGTGACCTGAACTTCTTGAATCTCACCATCATCACCCACACGTTCAGCTATATCAGGCATCAATTTGGCTAATTCATTCAATGCACCAGAGGCTTGTCGGACACTCCGCATTTCCATCCAATGACCCAACAACATCACATCTATCAGCGTTGCCATCTCCCAAAAGAAACTCTTGCCTGTATCCGTAACAATCGCAAACAAGCTATAAGCAAATGCCACTGTAATCGCTAAGGAAATCAGGGTCATCATCCCCGGATTGCGGGATTGCACTTCGGGGAATGCCATCTGCAAAAAGGGAATGCCACCATATATGAAGATGCCGAGGGCAAAAGTAGCACCAATCAAATTACTGCCCGTAAATTCGGGGATCGAGAAGCCAAACCACTCTTGAATCATGGGGCTAAAGAGTAGAACAGGAATGGTCAGTAACAAACACACCCAGAAACGATTACGGAACATCATTTCATGTCCGCTATGGTCTACACCATGTCCCTGATGTTGCTCATGATGTTTTGAAGATTGTGTGTGATTTTCATGATGTGCTTCATCGCGGGAATGTGTTGTTTGACGTGCCATCTTCTACCGACCATGACTCAATACTAGATTGTTTTAATTTTATTAAAATTTCAATAAATCTCGATAATTTGCCTGTTCTGCCTGTTTTTCATCAGACGAATACCAAATCCCTTTTCGCCAAAATTACCAATATCTGTTAGAAAAACTTTGGATTTTTCAACTTTCTACGTTCAACCTACTCGGTTCTCAGTCCTCCTCTTCATCCCCCCACTGCTGAATAAAGGTCTCTCGCTCAACGCCCAAACCATCGGCTATCCGATTGATATAGTTAAAATACGAAATCACCTGTGTTGCATCATGAATCGCTCGGTCATCCAATCCCACAGACCGTAACGTCGCCACATCTCCTTCACTCATCGTTTGTGGAGTCACCGTCATTTTCTCAGCATAAGCACATAAGGCTTTATCCACATCATTCAAGTTGGCTTCTCGCCAATCGCTTGCTATCGCATGAACAAAGGCATCAGCCTCTTCATCATTGTCAAATCCTTCGACCACAGCACGGAGGTCATACGCATGTGCCTGTGTTCAGTAGACGCAATGATTCTCCTTACTGACTACCACTGCCAGCATCTCGCGTTGTTGCCTTGACAAGGGTGATTCTGCGTGCATGATTGCTCCATATAGCTCCATCGACTCCTTCATCACGCGCCCATTTTGCGACATAATCCGCACGATATTCCAGACACGCCCCGCCCGTTTGATGGCTTTTTCTAGCTCTCGCTTGACCAAGCCGGTTGCTTCGGCATTCGTAAATTGTCGAATGAATGGCATTGTATGTCCTTTTATGATTCGATCACGCTATAAACATAGCCTTCCACCCCATTATGGAATCGCTTCACCGCCCGACTCAGCAAACCCTCTTCCACCATATCATCCAATAAATCAATCAGATGCGGTGTTTTTTTTCGTTTGATCGCACGGGCAATTTGTGTCCGTGTCATTGGACTCGCATCAGCTAAATGTTCGAGGATTAAATCAACCGTTTCTCGACGTGGACGATGGTCTTGTGGCATAGGCTACTTCAATATTTCAGTGGTTAGTCAATGAATGATACGCAAAATCATTAGAGGATTCAATTTACTCTTGCTGAACCTGTCCTGAATCAACATCGACCATCAAGGATGATACGTCGACAACTTCCAAATCTTCCCCAAACACATCCAACAGCTCACGCAGTTCGTCATTATCCCAACGCTCATCTGGCGCACCAGAGATAAACCACGGCGCACCATTATCTGCCAGAATCATGCCATAGGTCTGCAATGCGCGGAGAATAATCTGATTCGTTTCCGAAAAGTCAGAAATATCATAATCAGCTTTCAAGCGCACTCGTATCCCCATCGGCGGATAGGATGCATCCGTAATATCAGATGCAAAATGACGAGCATGCCAGACATACGCTTGTTGGGTCTCTGGCACAGTAAATCGAATTGTATGGTTGATTTCGCCTGCTTCAATTTCTTCGTACCGGATCAAACCCGGCAAAATCGGCAAGCCAGCCGCATCCGCCGAAGTCCATGTGTCAGGACGCAGTTCATTCGATGACAAATCAAATATCGCCCCCGACCCAGCTGACCAAGACCCATCATCTAAGGGATGTGCATAAAAGAGTTCATACAAGATACAATTGTCCACATCGAGAACCAGCACATGGCGGTCCCCATCGCTCTCGGCTCCCCCTTCAATAGGTGCATCCGGCGGTATTGGATACAAGCCCCCATCGCTTTCCTCATCATACATGAATGATACTTCGACACCGACTTGATCGCTTGAGACGACTGTGTAAGGAATACCGATTGGACCACCTTCCCACAAGCCCGACCCAAAATCGGCTTTGATACCTATATCACGTCCTATTGTGTCGATATAAACATCTGACAGCTCATGCACAGGCAAGTCATCAATCGGTGTATTCCAGATATTATCCGCAGGGAAAACTTCACAGCCAGCAATCATCGGTGGTGATTGTGATAAAACTGAACCAATTAGCAAAAGTACAATCAAGAGAAAGAAAAACAATTTTTTCGGCATGTTAAGCAGTCCTTAAATAGCCATGGATGAGGCTCATTATACAGGAATCAAAAAAAGAGCCTTTGCGAGGTTTCCCGTTAGCTTGACAATCATTTGAGTTAAGCCGACGCAGGAAGTTGCAAAATTGAAATTGTCGCCGAGTACTTTACGAATGCGATAATTGGGCTGTTAACGTGGTGGCACGACAATCAGTTGCCCTATCCACCAGAGCAAATGAATCAGATGCTGATAACTTTGATTAATCCCTGGTTATCCAATATATTGAGGATTTAAAGAATCCACTTCATCCTGACGAATCGCACCTGTCATCATCAAGCCCAATTGCTCAATATCGACATCTTTATTGAGCATCTCACCCACTATTTCACCCTCATACATCACCAAAATCCGGTCAGATAAGGCACGAATCTCATCTAGGTCTTCAGAAATCAGTAAGATCGCTGTCCCGTTTGCACGTTCTTCAAGCAGGCGTTGATGGATATATTCGGATGCTCCAATATCCACCCCACGAGTCGGTTGTGCCGCAATTAACACCTTTGGATTCCGTGACAATTCGCGGGCTAAGACGAGCTTCTGGATATTTCCGCCACTTAGATTCTTAATCAGCGTATCTGGGCTTGGGGTCTTGATTTCATATTCTTTAATTGCCTGCACACATGCCTCTTTGATTCGACGGAAGTTCATGAAGATTCCAGCACGCACAAAAGGTCTACGCCCGTGATCTTGCAAAACAAGGTTTTCAGACACGCTGAACTCTTTAATCACACCGTCCAACATACGCTCTTCTGGGATATACGATACACCCAAGTCATTCATCCCAGAGGGGGATTTATCCGTTACGTCGACTCCTGTCACCGAAATTCGTCCACTGGTAATTTCTCGTAGACCGACAATGACTTGTGCCAACTCATGCTGACCATTCCCAGACACACCCGCCAAGCCGACTATTTCACCACTATGCACTTCCAACGAGACATTATCCAGCCCAACTGTCCCACGATTACTTAACGCACTTACCTTATTGAGCTGTAGGCGTACTGGACCTCGATCTATCTCCCCAACGTCATATTCCAATAATACCGGGCGACCCACCATCATCTCAGCGAGTTTGGGTTTAGTCGCTTCACTCGTGGGGATACTATTGACACGCTCACCATCCCGCAACACCGTCACACGATTGCTGATATCCAATACTTCGTGCAACTTATGGGAGATAAAAACGAGTGCATGTCCATCGTCCGCCAATTGACGCAAAATCACGAACAAGCCATCGACCTCTTGCGGAGTCAACACCGCTGTTGGTTCATCAAGAATGAGCAACGCCGCGCCTTTATACAACGCCCGCAACACCTCGACCCGTTGCTGTTCACCCACGGCTAATTGCCAGATAGGGACATTCGGCTCAACCTGTAGGTTATAAAGTTCAGATAATTCCATCACACGCTTTGTGATAACATCCAAATCGAGTATCACGCCACGCGAGGACTTCAAACCAAGCGCGATGTTCTCAACCACCGTCAGCGACGGCACCAGCATAAAGTGCTGATGAATCATGCCGATTCCCTGCGCAACGGCATCTTTTGGTGAACGGATTGAGACTGGCTCGTCGTCTATCAGAATCTGCCCCTCATCCGGCTGATACAAACCATAGAGCATCTTCATCAAGGTCGATTTGCCCGCCCCATTTTCACCCAGTAGCGCATGAATTTCGCCTGATTTCATTGAGAAGTCAATCTGATTCGCCGCCAACACACCCGGAAAGCGTTTGACAATTCCACGCATATCCAGTGAGTCAATACGACGATGTCCGGTAGGGAGTACGTGTTTTTGTTTTTCCATAAGCTCTCAAAATAATAAGAATGGGACACGCCATCGACATGCCCCAAATTGAATCTTATTTCGATATTCTACTCATCCGATTCGTCGGAATCATCATCCATGTCTTCATCGTCCATATCATCCATGGGCAATGGCACGATATCGCCAGAAATGATGCCTTCAACTGTCTCATCAAAGAGCGCAGTCATATCATCGTCCATCTCGAACATTTCGCTAAATTCCATGACGAGACCTTCATTTTCAAGGTCGATGATGTAGGATTCACCACCGAGAACACCGTTATTGATATTCTCAATCATGTCCGCCAGCACGACTTCCCATTTATAGATTTGGAATACCACGCCACTGCCTTCAGCCAATTCAGCTTGGCTAGATTGTGTACCGAGCCACAGCACATCATTTTCTTTTGCCACAGCAATTGGACCCACCACCATTTGCGCGGTTCCGGTCATCACATCCGCACCATTCGCAAGATGCGTTTCTGCCGCTTCAGTTGCAAGAGGAACATCACTAAAGGATTGGATGTAAACCACGTTGACGGTAATTTCGGGGTCAACAGCTTCCACACCAGCGACAAAACCATCAACATAGAGCTTCGCATCACCCACTTCAATCGGACCCACGACACCTATCACACCACTTTCGGTCAAGTTCGCCGCAAGGACACCGTTTACATAACCGCCTTCATCGGATGCAGCCGTATAGGCGAAGACATTATCCAAGCCAAAGGTGTTTTCGTCTGTTCCCCATGCAAAAGAGACTTCGGGGAATTCAGCCGCCAATTCTTCTACAACCGAACCGAATTGTGAGCCATGAGCAATCACAAGGTCATATTCACCCGATGCCGCCCATTCGCGCAAAGCCACCGCCGCATCATCAACGATAAATGTTCCATCTTGGAAATCGAATTGGAAGGCATCTTCGCCCATTTCCTCTTGGATTGCCAAGAGCGCATCATAGATACTCTGGCTAAACGCAAGGTCATTTGTGGCACTGGGGGCAACTGCCGCCACACGGAAGACATCATCTTGCGCTGTAACAACACCAAAGGACAGCATCATCGCAACAAGCAAAACAAGTGAAACCATTTTTTTCATGACAAGACTCCTTGTAAAGTAATCAATATGTATAAGGCAAACCAGATTCAGCTTACCTTGAAATACCAACATTATTCACCCCGTTCAAAGGGTTTCGTCAGAGCAGTCGGTTGCTCCGTGCGCTTTGATGCAAAGACCAGCGCGACAATCGTGATGATATAGGGAGCCATCACCGTCAAGTCTGTCGGAAACTCTAAGCGGAACAAGCCCAAATTCAGGATAATTTGATCCCCTGCCACCACACTAATTTGCAATTGGAGCGCATTGACAAAACTAAATATCATCGCACCCAATAGCACCCCATAAGGTCGCCAGCCTCCAAAGTAGACTAACGCCACCGCGATAAAGCCCAAGCCAGCCGTCAGATTTTGCAGGAAGACCTTTCCCACCGCAATCGTCAGCGAAGCCCCTGCTAAACCCGCAAATACGCCACCGATGATGACCGTCGTATAGCGCACCTGCGATACGCTTACACCCATGGCATCCGCCGCTTCGGGATTTTGCCCGACCGCCCGAATCATCAAGCCGAAGGGCGTGCGATTCATCACAAAGGCAGAAATGGGTACGAGTAAGAACGCTACATAGACAAGTAAAGTATGACTGAAGAAGATTTCCCCAATCACGGGAATATCAGACAACGCCGGAATCGAAACATCTTGAAAACCGGATACCGACTGAGGCGTACCCACCAATTCTTGGAAGAGCATCTCACTCAAACCCAAGCCAAAGAGATAGAGTCCAATCCCACTAATGCCCTGTTTCGCCTTCAGCGTGACACTGACAAACGCCATTGCAAGCCCCATCAGTCCACCGATAATCATGGCGACAATCACACCCAATAAGTTGGGATGGATACCCTGTAGGATCGGTGGCAAGAGTTCAGGATTATTCTCACCCAAAAAGACCGCATAGAACGCCCCGAATGCCCCCATGAGCATGATGCCATCCACACCCAAATTGAGGACCCCACTCCGTTGCGCGAAGGTCTCACCAATCGCCGCAAAGATATAGGGAGTCGCCAGCCGAATCGCTGAAGCAAAAACACTCGCCGTTAGAATATTCGCCAGAGCCAGAGCTTCATCCATGCGACACCTCCGCCTTGGCTGTTGATGAGTCAGGGGGTGATGAATCCGATTCGAGCATACTCTCACTCACGCGCCGTTTCATACGCTGTCGGATAAAGTATTCGCTACTCACAACAAACACCACAATCAAGCCGTTAATCGCAATAATAATTGATGCAGAGACACCCAGTTCCCGTTGCATCTTCTGTGCGCCCACCAGCAACCCACCAAAGAACGCTGATGCAGGGATGGCACCAATCGGGTTCAAGCCACCAAACAACGCCGCGACAATGCCATTAAAGCCAGCACTCGCCGTAAAGCCAGCCGGAGAACCATCCGTTTGTAGACGATATTGCAAGCCCAAGACCTGTACCACACCCGCTAGCCCTGCCAAGCCTCCCGCCAAGAACATCGCATAGATACTCTGCCGTTTGACATTGATTCCGGCATACCGCGAGGCGCGTTCATTCTCACCCACTGCCCGAATGCGATAACCCAATGAGGTCCGCCACAAGAAGATATAGGCAACAAATGCCAAGACAATCGCGATAATCAATCCACTGTGCAATCGAGTACGGTCAAAGAACGTGCCATCTTCCAAGCCAAGCAAATTAACAAAGGGTTCTGGCAAAGAAACCGACAAGCGCGAAAGTTGCAAGTTTTCCGTAATTCGCGCGGTTTTGGGGATGTTATTCAAACCCGCCGCTTCGGGGTCTAGCATGGGACCATTAAGTAGGAAGTTCATCCCCTGCACCGCGATTTGATTCAACATAATCGTACTGAGGATTTCATTCACATCAAAATAGGCTTTGAGGAAGCCCGCTAAGCCACCATATAATGCACCTGCAATAAACCCGACAAATAGGGAGGTACTAATCGCTACGAATGCTGGAGAATCACCCATCTGCAAGGCAACCCATGTCCCGCCTAGCGCACCCGCTATCATCTGCCCTTCCCCACCGATATTGATCATCCCCCCACGAAAGGCGATGGTAATCCCGATGGCGACAAACAGTATCGGCGTGGCTTTAACGAGGGTTTCTGCAGTAGCATTTTCTGTCCCCACAGCCCCTTGCACCATCGCACCATAGGCTTCAAAGGGATTCGCGTTCAGCGCAAAGAGCAAGACCGCTGACACCAACAAAGCCAGCAGAAGTGCAATCAACGCCGGGAAAAAATCAAAGACGCGCGTGAAACGAGAGTTGTTGAAAATCGAGCGACGGGGTTGTGTTGTCATCGAAAAATCACTTTCACAAAAATAGCATTTCAATAAATCACAACAGGTCATCAGTGTGACCAAGATTCTCGCCAAATGATTAGGGACTTTGACGAAAATCTCGCAAATGACAAATTGAGATAACCAAATGATAGATAATTCCGCATCTTCCCGCAAGCTATCCATTTTCGATTGGGATAGGTTGAACAAATGGATTTCAACATTCGCACTTGTATAGTGCACATTTGTTCAACACCCGGTATAAATAACCTATCGGTTACAATCATCGGAAGGAAATGTTATGTCAGCAGGAAATTGCTCAACAATCAGTTCAAATCTGTCCATGATTGGCTTGAAGGCATGGTTGGAGAAGCCAATAACGATCAACTACACTGGTCGCCAGAAGGTCTACCCAGTCCGATTGGTTCACAATATCTACATACCGTCACCGTTGAAGATTACGTTGTCCATGCCCTTCAACGAAGCGAACCTTTGATGGCAAGCACCTTTGCTGGCAAAACAGGCGCGAGTGAACTCCCCCAACCGGGTGATTGGCGCGAATGGGGAGAAGCTGTTCAAGTCGATCTTGCCCAAGCCCGTGAGTACGCTCAAGCGGTGTATGCCGCCACAAATGCCTATATTGACTCGCTCTCCGATGAAGCCCTTTTTGTAGAACATAACCTCACGTCGGCGGGGCTGGGCGAAAAAGATACGATTGCCAATGCCATGAGTATCATTTTATTAAACACCTACAGCCACACAGGAGAAATCTCCGCCCTCAAAGGATTACAAGGCAACAAAGATTATCCATTCTAAAATTCATAATTGCTTGGACGTAACTCATCTGGGTTGCGTCCCTGCTATTTGCACCTCAAATATCGCTTCGATATACTTTTTGTGACTATAGATTTTTTCTAATTATAGGTCTATTCAATGAAAGTTTCGCGGTTTGCGCGTCCCTACGAAGACAATCCTCCACCTAACTACCCTCTTCATGTGGAAAAAGTCAGCCTGAGTTTTGGCGGTGTCAAAGCCCTCCTCGATGTATCGCTCGAAATCCA
>JANQRM010000612.1 GCA_028284565.1 Anaerolineae bacterium
ACCGACAGCGATGATTGCTTATGCCGGAGCCTTTGTCTTCTTTGAGCAAGACCAATATGTCGAAGCGGATGCCGACCTGCAACAACTCATCAGCCCGCACACCTATTTCAGTGAGCACTCAGACATCATATTGCGTTTTATCTGGGGACGGAATGATGCTACGATGCCCTCCTTTGCTGTTGATTGGAGTGAACAATGGTACAACGAACTCGCCGATGCTGGACATAACATCTCATGGACAGTGGTGGAAGGTGGTCATAATATTCCGATGGGAACACCCGCCGAAAGCTCTCTCCTAGCAGTTATCAATGAGGTGTTGGGGATGATGGTCCCAGCGAATCCTTGAGATTACGCTTCCGGTTGTTCAAAGAGGTCTTTAACAGCAACAGCAAAACCCGGCAAGACATCCCCCGCTGTTAATGTATCATTGACAGTCAATGTCTCGATATTCATGCCATTGGGGAGTGACTGCACTGGGGTATAGACTTGGACTTCACGGTCTTCGGGATGCACTGTCCAGACCATTTGTGTCCCTGCGTCAAAGTATTGTTGGATTTTTTGGATAATGCGATTGGAGGTTTCGCTTGGCGAGATGATTTCGACAGCAAGGTCGGGACCACCCTCGATTCGTTTGGGATGATAGCGGTCTGCGCTGATGTAGGAGACATCAGGGACACGCACATTACCCGACGACAATACATAGCCTCCGTCTGCCCCTAATACAACGCCTGCGATGTTATTTTTGCGGATAAACATCAGCAGGAGATGACCGATTAACATGGCAATCATGGAATTTTCTGTGCTAGAGGGTGGCATCTCCGTAATAATCCCTTCAATGAGTTCGTACTGACGGTCATCGGGTAATTCAGAGACGACTTCCCAGAATTCATCCACAGTTATTGGCGGTTGTTGAATTGCCATGTCCATTCCTCACAACCCACATCTTCATTGATTATCGCATACTCTTATTTCAGTGTCGAATGATAGGTTATAATACAATGACTGATATACATTGTAGAAATTAGTCTGAGACAAATCTTATGACTCGATTATTTTCTTATTGTATACCCTGTGACACAGGTGCGGCTCCGAATCCCTATTGGGGTATATTAACTTTGGTTATTTGTAAGCCTGCTATTCGCCGAACTGCTACAATCGGCGATCGGATCGTTGGAACGGGCTCTACGAATTCCCCCATAGGTGATATGAGTGGCAAAGTTGTCTATGGGATGGAAGTCACTCAAAAGCTATCTATGCGTGAATACGATGCATTTGTCAAAGAATCACTACCCAACAAAATTCCGAATTGGCGTGTGAAAGACCCACGACGCAAACTCGGAGACTCCATATACGATTATCAGCAAGACACGCCCAAACTTCGCTTAAGTGTGCATGACAAAACACAGATGGCACGAGATTTAAGAGGAGAATTTGCACTTTTGTCAAAGAAATTCTGGTACTTTGGAGATAAGCCGATCAATTTACCAGAAGAGTTATTGGGTATTGTCAAACAGGGTCCCGGTCATCGTGTTAATAGCAATCAACCCTATCTGGAACCGTTTCTCGAATGGCTATACACCCTAGAATTGCCTGCGAATAAATTATATGGCAAACCTCAGAAGAAGGTATTCGGTGATCATCGTTTGTTGGCTTGCAGTACCTAACTTTATTCCGACACGGAGCTATCGGAGCCACTGATGGCGGTTGCGACACCGAGAACCACATAGGTTCCGCCAGAGAAGTAGCGTTGCCTACGCCAGAAGCGGTCATTTCCTTTGAGCCAATCGCCTAAGCGTCCTGCTATCAAGGCATAGATTCCATCTGTAACAAGTGCCATGCCCATAAACATCAAACCAAGCAATAGGATTTGGGGTGCAAGACTCCCCCGTGAGACATCGGCAAATTGGGGCAAGAAGGCGAAGAAAAAGAGTGCAAGTTTGGGATTCAACACCGTGACGATAATCCCCTGCGTGAATATCCGACG
>JANQRM010000630.1 GCA_028284565.1 Anaerolineae bacterium
CATGGTATGGAATCCAACAGCCGAGCGCATATCAGGATATTTGGCGGATGAAGTCGTTGGCAACGCCCATATTTGGGAGTGGCTCTATCCTGATGATGATTATAAGCGATGGGTCACTGGACTCGCGTCGGAACTATTGGTTTCTGATAAGGCATTAAGCCATCTCAACACCCAAATCTTGTGCAAAGATGGGAGTTCAAAGCAAATTGCATGGTATTCACGCCCACTGCTGGATAGTGCCAATCATAATCATGGATTTGTCACCTTTGGCTATGATGTGACCGAGCAAAAAAAATCGGAAGACGCGCTCCATAAAGCCAACAATGAGTTGCAAGCCCTCTATCAAATTGCGTCAATTACAACCGAATATACGAATCTCAGCCAGATTTGCACCCATTGCCTTGAGCATATCTTGTCGATCACCGCGAGTAGGGGTGGCGTCATTTATGTCTGGAATGAACAACAACAAACTCTAGACCGTGTGGCAAGTCGTGGTGTGGATGATCAATTGATACAGTCGCCACCGTCCATGAACCAACTCTTGAAGAAAAATAATGTCAGTGAACGTCGTCTCAATGATGGTGCGACCTTAATGAGTTTGCCGATGTTTGCCAAAGGACAATTTCAGGGGGCGATTAGTGTCCTGATTGAACCCGAACAAGCCGTTGCAAGCGACCAAATCAACCTGTTGAATTCAATAGCTGACCAGATTGGCATTGCGATTGATAATGCGAATCTCTATCAGAATTCTAAAAAACTCGCGGTTGCGGAAGAACGCCGACGTTTGGCACGGGATTTACATGATTCCGTGACACAAAATCTCTATAGCTTGACCTTGTTTGCCGAAGCGGGTCAGCGGATGTTGCAGAACAACGAACTAGAGCGCGTGGAACAGTATTTTGACCGCTTAACGTCCACAGCCCAAGATGCACTACGAGAAATGCGCTTGTTGCTCTTTGAATTGCGCCCATGGGATTTAGAATCTGGCAAGCTAGTCGAGTTAATTCAGCAACGCTTGGAAGTTGTGGAACGTCGCTCTGGAATTACTGCCCATTTGAAAGCGGGGACCTTTCCGAGTTTATCCCGCAAAACGGAAGAGCATATCTATTACATTATCATAGAAGCCCTAAATAACGCCCTCAAACATGCGCGCTGTGATGCGGTCTCCGTTACCTTGAGTTATGGTGACCCCATGTTGGTCGTCGATATCACCGACAATGGCAAAGGATTTATGATGGATGAAGCGCACCAGAAAAATGGGATGGGACTCAATAATATGTGTGAGCGAGTCAAAGAAATCGGTGGTACGTTGTCCATTGAACACAACATCTCCGCAGGCGAAGGGACGCTGGTGCAAGCCTGTATTCCTTTGAATGGACGCTAAGCTGATGAATCCGACAATCCGCGTTACCATTGTGGATGACCATCCGGTTGTACGAGAGGGATTACAAGCTCTCATTGACACCGAAGGCAATATGCAGGTCGTTGGGCAAGCATCCAGCGGAGAAGATGCGATTCAACTTGCCAAAGACCTCGACCCGGATGTCATGCTCCTTGACCTCATCATGAAGCCCATGAGTGGGATTGAGGTGATTCAACGCATCAAAGCGCAAGGACTGCGGGTGAATATTCTCGTCCTAACCAGTTTTGGGAATGAAAATCTGGTCTTCCAAGCGGTGAAGGCAGGCGCACAAGGTTACTTATTGAAAGACACCCCACCCCAACTGCTCATCAAGGCAATTCAAGATGTCTATCATGGGATGTCGTCATTGGCTCCGGCGGTTGCCTCCAAGTTGATACAGGAAATTAAAGAAGTCCCATCGAGTGTACAAAATGAGACGGGCATCTTAACCAAACGCGAGACCCTCATCCTCAAGCATGTGGCACAAGGACTAACGAATCAAGAAATCGCAGACCGCCTTGTTATCAGTGAGCGCACCGTCCGTACGCATATGGCAAATATCCTCCGCAAATTGCACCTCGCCAATCGCACCCAAGCCGCCCTCTATGCCCTCCGCGAAGGTATTGCCACTCTAAACGACTAATTGTCATCTACATTAATTGACGGATTCCTCTACGTCATTTGTTGTATTTTTCTTTCGCGTTCCTGCACAAAAAAATATCATTAAAGTTCCGAATAAACATATTTTTCTATTTAAAGGAGATACTGATGCTTCGCAAAATATCCCTTATTCTTTGTCTTGGCAGTCTGTTTTTACTCATGTCGATTGCCGTCGTGGCGCAAGATGGTCCCTCTATCGCCTACTTTAATCCCATTGGCAACAACACCTACACCGCCGCCGCCGAAGAAGGCATCCGCGATATTGTTGAAGGTGCAGGTGGCACCGTGACCTCCTTTGATGCTGGCTTTGATGGACAAGAACAGCTGAATCAGATTGAAGATGCCATTATCTCTGGCAACTTTGATGCTTTCATTATCTATCCAGTTGATGGCGTGGGTGTCACTGTGGGTGTGGATTCCGCCGCCGAAGCTGGGATTCCGGTGATTGCACTCGATGCCGCCATTAACCCAGACCGTCGGACACTTGTCCCCTATGCGAATGTTGCTGGACAAATCGCTCGTACCGGCGTGGGTGACGGTGGGCAAATTGGGGAAGCGATTATCATGGCATGTGCAGACATCGACCCCTGTGAAGTTGCTTTCATCATCGGCTTCCAGAGCTTCCCGCTGGATGTTGACCGCCTCGAAGTCATTCAAAGCATGGTAGACGACCATGACAACATCGAGATAGTGACTATACAAGAAGGTCTTTACTTAGAAGATGAAGGCTTCAACGTCGCAACCAATATGTTGCAAGCCAATCCCGGTATTGATGTCTTTGCCTCAGTCGGCGACCAGATGATTATTGGTGCAGAACTGGCAGTTCAAGATGCTGGTTTGGAAGGTCAAGTCCGTTTGGTCGGCAATGGCGCAAGTGTTGATGGCTACGCGGCAGTGGCAGAAGGACGCTGGTTCGCAACCGTCGCCAATATCCCGTTCACGAATGGGCAGATAGCCGGGCAAATGGCATTGCAAGCGATTGATGGAACCTTGCTCGTGCGCTCTGTCAATATGTACGACCAATCCCCACCGATTCCGCCGAGTGGGGCAGTAATTACCCAAGAAAACGCCGCTGAATTCGAGCCACAATGGTAAGCGGTCAATAGGACACACGACCCTTGAGTGCAGAGTATTTTGTCGAAGCACGCAACATCAGCAAACGCTTCTTCGCTATCCAAGCGTTAGATTCAGTTGATGTTGCCGTTAAGCAAGGTGATATTCATGCACTCGTGGGTGAAAACGGGGCGGGTAAATCCACACTAGGGAAAGTTATCAGTGGGGTTATCCGTCCCGACTCTGGAGAGTTGCTGGTCGGTGGCAAGGAAGTCAGTTATGCCTCTCCGCGTGATGCACTCAATGATGGAATCACCACTATCACCCAAGAAATTTCCCTCCTCAGTAAACAAACTGTTATCGAAAACGTCTTGCTTGGGCAGGAGAATGCACGTGCAGGTGTCCTCAAGTTGGGTGAGATGCAACAACGCTTCGATGACATTCGCCAACTCACGGGCTTTGACCTTGACCCAAATGTAAAAGTCAATAGCTTACGCTTGGCTGACCAGAAAAAGGTCGAAGTGATGCAGGCAGTCGCGCGGGATGCTCAGCTTATCATCATGGACGAGCCGACGGCGATGCTCTCCAATGAAGAGACGGCTGTATTCCTTGATATTGTGCGACTCTTGCGTGAAATGGGACGCACCATCATCTATGTCTCCCACTTTTTGCAAGAAGTCCTCGACCTCGCGGATACCGTAACCGTCATGCGGAATGGGGAAATTGTGCGGACTGCCCCGACGCAGGACGAAACACCCGACTCACTCGTCAATGCCATGTTGGGTAAAAGCATGGCACAGATGTATCCGGCGCGTCAATTGCCACCTGATACTGCGCCTGTTGTCTTAAAAGTGAGTGACTTACAGAGTCGCGTGTTTGAGAATATCAATCTCGATATTCGCGCTGGGGAGATTGTCGGTTTGGCAGGCTTAGTCGGCAGTGGTCGCTCACGGCTAGCACGCACCATCTTCGGCATAGAGCCTATACTTGGCGGAACAATTGCGGTAAATGATAGGGTCGTAAATATCCGCAATACTGGCGATGCTATCCAAGCCGGAATCTTCATGCTCCCAGAGAGTCGCAAGGAACAGGGCTTACTCCTCAAACAGACGGTGCGACACAATATCACGCTCCCGCATCTGAATGATGTCTCGACATTGGGCGGAGTCATCAAAGGCAAAGAAGAGTTAAGTCGTATCGGCGACATCATCAAAACCCTGAATATCCAACCGCCCATACCAAAAAACAAAGTCAATAGTCTGTCTGGTGGCAATCAACAGAAAGTCCTATTTGGCAAATGGCTCTTCCAACAGCCCAAAGTCTTTATTGTGGATGAACCCACACGCGGGATTGATGTGGGTGCCAAGCAATCCATCTACGAATTGATTGTCGAATTGGCATCCAACGGCATGGCGATTTTACTGATTTCCTCCGAGATTGAGGAGATTATGGGTTTGGCACATCGGGTCTTGGTGATGCGGAATGGGCGTATCGTCGCTGAGCTTCGTTATCAGGATGAGACACTGACAGAAGATGCGGTGATGCGTGCCGCCTTCGGGACAGTCGAACAGGAAACAATAGAAAACGGATGAGATAATGCAGAATTTCCTCAAACGCCGACGAGCGAACCGTCAAAATAAAAGCCTCTCTGCCTTATTGCTAGATTATGGCATTGTGATTGCCTTTGTCACCTTGTTTGCCTTTCTCTCCTTCCAAACCGAAGTCTTTTTCACCGATCGTAATCAACTCAATATTCTCGACCAAGCCCACCAAATCGGCTTGTTGGCTGTGGCATCTACAGTGGTCATCATCGCGGGTGGCTTTGACCTGTCGATGGGAGCGATTTTTGCCATGTCCGGTGTGGTTGCCGCCTTTGTCGCGCGGGATTTGGGACAAGTTGAGGGTATTGCTGAAATTGCACCCTATCTTGGCTGGATTGCAGGCATCGTGACAGGGACACTCTTCGGCTTGTTGAATGGCATCTTGGTGACCGTGCTACAAATCAATACCTTTGTGGCGACACTAGCATCTGGGATTGTCATCCGTGGTTTGGCACTCATCATCACCCAAGCAGACCAAATACGGGTGACCGACCCCGCCTTTCAAAACTTCGCACGTGGCGGTATAGGCGATGTCCGCAACACCATCATTATCTGGCTGGGCTTTGCACTGATTCTCACCTTTGTGATGACTCGCACCCGCTTTGGGCGTTATGTGTTTGCCTCTGGTGATAATCCTGAAGCGGCACGTTTGTCGGGGATTAATGTGAACCTGATTCGCACCATTACCTTTGGTATCAGTGGATTTGCGGCAGGTGTTGCTGGGGTGATTTCCACCTCTCGTTTTCGTGTTGCACAAAACGATGCAGGGGAAGGCTTGGAACTGATTGCCATTGCCGCTGTCGTCATTGGTGGGACGAGCATCATGGGTGGTGAAGGGGCGGTCTGGCGGACGGTATTGGGCGTGTTGCTGTTACGGTTAATTGAAAACGGCTTTAATCTCATCAATGTCGATACCTTTTATCAGGATGTGTTTCAGGGCTTGATTATCCTCTTCGCGGTGGGTCTCGATGCCATGCGACACCGCCGTTCCTAAGGAGTGTGAACCATGACCATACGTTTAACGGTGCAATACAACTTGCCAGACGGCACGGACGAAGACGAATTCTTACGCTGGCGGTTGGGGGAGCATCAAGACAACAACGAAGGCATCCCCGGCGTGATTCGCACCGATTTTGCGCGGATTGATGAACAATGGACAGCCAATAACCCACAAGCCAAATCGCCTTATCGCTTCCTCACCATTGTGGAATGGGCAGACCGCGAGAGCTTTGAAAATGGTTTTTATCGACCCGAAGTCCAAGCCAAACTCAAAGAAGATATTAAAAAAATTGCAGACCCACTCTTTTTAATTAGCGAAATATTGACTTCATCTTAAGCAGGAGAACTGCATGACTCATCGAATCTCTGTCGATATTGGTGGTACGTTTACCGATATCGTTGTCGCCAACATGGAAGACAAGACGACACAAACCGGCAAGGTGCTATCCACACCCGATAATCCGGCGCGTGGTGTGATGACCGGCTTGCGCGAATTCATGGATGACCCCAGTGCGATTGAATTTTTCGTGCATGGGACAACTGTGGGTCTGAATGCCTTTTTGGAACGCAAAGGCGCGCGTGTCCTCCTCGTCATGACAAAGGGCTTGCGCGATTCCTATTCGATTGCACGTGGAGACCGCAAAGTACTTTATGAATTGCATTATCGCAAACCAAAGCGACTCGTCCCCCGCCGTGATGTACTGGAAGTCGAGGAACGTCTGCGTTGGGATGGCGAAATTTTAGAACCCATACATGAAGATGACTTCGCACCCATTATCCAGAAGATCAAGGATGAAGGTGTGCAATCCGTCGCCATTTGTTTTATTCATGCTTATGTCAATCCAGTCCACGAACTCCGCGCGAGGGAGATCTTGCAGGATGCTTTGGGTGATGCGGTGTCGATTACCTTATCCCATGAAATTGCAAGGGAATGGCGCGAATATGAACGCGCATCCTCTGCGGTGATGAATGCTTACATCGCCCCCATTGTGCAACGTTATCTGAGTAGCCTCGAACAAGAACTCGCTGATTTCGGCGTGGATACCCCCCTCCATGTGATGCAATCGAGTGGCGGAGTCATCCGAGCGAGAAGCGCACGTGAACAGCCCGTGCATACACTTTTGTCAGGTCCCGTCGGCGGGACAATCGGCGGGGTTGCCCTCTCGGAAGCAACTAGACGACCCAATCTGCTCTGCGTGGATATGGGAGGGACATCATTTGATATGAGCCTCATTATTGATGGTAAGCCGGGGGTTTCTAATGAAACCGAACAAGAAGGGCTTCCTCTCCTCTTACCCCTCGTCGAGATTCATACGATCGGTGCAGGCGGTGGCTCCTTAGCATGGCTAGAAGCTGGCGCATTACGTGTTGGTCCCCAATCTGCTGGTGCAGACCCCGGACCTGCCTGTTATGGGAATGGTGGGACACAACCTACTGTCACGGATGCTAACCTTTTCTTGGGACGCATCGGCAAGGAATCGCGTCTCGGTGGTTGGATGGAACTGGATGAAAACGCCACGAAAAATGCCATTCACAGCGTCGCCAGCCAATTGAATCTGAGCGATGTCGAATTAGCTGAAGGAATGCTGTCAATTATCAATGCCAAGATGGCAGATGCGATTCGCACGATTACCATTCAAGTTGGTCTTGACCCCCGCGATTTGTCGATGGTTGCTTTTGGCGGTGCGGGATCGATGCACGCGGTATGGTTAGCCCGTGAACTTGGCATTAAAGAAGTCATTGTGCCATGGAGTCCGGGGACATTCTCCGCTTGGGGCATGTTGCAGACGGACATTCGGCGCGATTTAACCAGTAACTTCTTCCATCCCACAACGGAAACGAATGCCGACGAAATTAAAGCTATCTTCGACAAGCTGGTGGCAGAGGGAACATCCCTCCTAGTTGAAGAAGATGTGACAGATGATGAGATGTATTTCACTATGTCGGCGGATATGCGCTATATTGGGCAGGAATACTTCGTCACTATTCCCATTAACGCCCCCTTCGATATTGAGACGATTGATGCCAATTTCCACGATGCTTATAAAGTACGTTATGGACACTCGACCCCCGGCGCACCCATTGAATTCGTCAACCTCCGTCTGGCGGCATTCGGACGACTACCCAGCGAAGTCATGGGCTACCAAGCCAAAGAAAACACGGGCGATGCCGTCATTGGCAAGCGTCAAGTGGTCTTCGACGGACAAGAACTCGAAACGGCGATTTTAGACCGGGATGCCATGCCCATTGGTGCAGAATACGACGGTCCCCTGATTATCGAAGAACTCAGTGCAACCACCGTTGTCCCACCCGGCTACACGGTTACTGTAGACACCTTTGGCAATGTTATTATCACAGGACAAGACTCATGACGACCACGACCATTGACCCCGTAACGACAGAGATTATCCGCAACGCCTTTGTCTCTATCGCACAGGATATGAATGCGACTCTGATTCGCAGTGCCTATTCACCCATCATCTATGAAGGGAAAGATTGCTCCGTTGCCCTGCTTGATAATCATGGCAATGTACTCGGACAATCGCTGGGATTACCCCTCTTTTTGGGCAATCTACAAGTCTGTGTGAAGTTGACCGCCGAACTCTATGGTTGGGATTACTTCCGCCCCGGAGACATCTTGTATATGAATGACTCCTATATGACGGGGACTCATCTCAATGATGCGACGATATTCGCACCCATTTATTGGCGAGATAAACTGGTCGGCTTCTCTGCATCGCGCGCTCACTGGCTGGACGTCGGCGGGAAAGACCCCGGCGGTCCGATGGATTCGTCCGAGATTTATCAGGAAGGGATGCGATTTGCCCCCACACGAATCTATGAAAATGACCAACCCCGTGAAGACGTGATTGAGATTCTGCGACGGAATGGGCGTTTTGGCTTTTTGCTCGTGGGTGATTTGAATGCACAGGTTGCGGCTGGGCGCACAGGTGAACAACGCTATTACGACATTCTCGAACGCTTTGGCTATGACACCGTGATGGCGGCGCGCGATGAAATCTTCCGTCAATCCGAACTATTAGAACGGGAAGCCGTCTCCGCTATTCCCGATGGGGTTTACACTTCTGAAGGCTTGATTGACAACGATGGACTCAGTGATGACCCTGTGCCTCTCAAGATGACCGTGACTGTCCAAGATGACACGATGAAGATTGACCTTGAGGGTTCTTCTCCTCAGACGCGCGGACCCGTCAATTGTGGCTTTGCCCAGACGATTTCGGCTTGTCGAGTGGCTTTCAAATTGCTCGTCAATCCCACTCGTCCGGTGGATGGGGGTACGTTCAAGACCCTAACTATCGAAGCACCCGAAGGCTCCATCTTCCGCGCCCAAGAACCCGCCGCTTGTCAGTGGTACTTTACGCCACTTGGTATGCTGATTGATTTGTTTGTGAAAGCCCTCACACCAGCCATGCCAGAAGCCGTTGCAGGCGCACACTATGGCGACTCCATGGTGATTTTCCTTGCTGGTGTTGACCCGCGTACCAATGCGCCCTTCTTGGCTGTCGAGCCAACACCGGGAGGTTGGGGTGGACATGCTAATGGCGATGGACAAGATGGCTTAATCAACAATGTGAATGGGGCATTCAAGGATTTACCAGTTGAAGTTTATGAAAGCAAGTTCCCAGCCATGTTGCACAATTACGGCTTCCGTGCCGATACGGGCGGGATTGGCAAGCATCGTGGCGGTTGTGGTCTATACCGTGAATACACACTGGAAACAGATGGCTATCTTTCACTATGGTTTGACCGTTCCGTGACTCCCGCGTGGGGTTTGCTCGGCGGTCAAGATGGCATCGGACCTGATGTCCAAGTGGATTTACCGGATGGCGAGGAACTGCATATCCTCAAAGTGAGTGCGCGTCCCATCCCCAATGGCACAGTCGTCACAACCTATACAGGAGGGGGCGGCGGATTTGGCAATGCCTTAGAACGTGACCCGAACTTGGTGCGTGAAGATGTGCTAGATGGCTATGTCACCTTAGATAGCGCACGGGACGATTATGGTGTGATCTTCAATGACGATTTGACCATCAATGAATCCGCAACCCAAGCCCAACGCGCACAGATGGGATAGAGCATAACAATTTAGACGAAGAAACATCTGACAACTTAAATATTATTTCAAGGAGGCGGTATGCGTGTATCAGTCGATGTAGGTGGGACATTTACCGATGTCATTGCCCTAGATGAGGACAGCGGGAATATCCGCTTAGAGAAAGTCGCCACCACCCCAGCCAACCCCGCCGATGGAGTCTTAGAAGGCTTCCAAAAAGCCGATGTCAGTGCCGAGACAATTGGCTATTTTGTGCATGGGACAACCCTCGGCATCAATGCCATGCTGACCCGCAGTGGGGCGAAGGTCGCCATTATTACAACAAAGGGCTTCCGCGATGTCTATCTCTTGGGACGGACAGACCGCATCCCTATGTATGATTTCAAATATCGCAAACCCGAATCCCTCGTCCCACGTTACTTATCCTTTGAGATTGAAGAACGCCTGAATTACAAGGGCGAAGTACTGACTCCTTTTAATCATCAGCAAGCGCGCGAAGTCGTGAAGCAAATCCAAGAACATGGCGTACAATCCGTCGCCGTCTGCTTCTTGCACAGCTATGCCAACCCCGATCACGAATTGGCGATGGAAAAGGTCTTGAATGAAGTCGCGCCAGAGTTGTCCGTGACCCTCTCCCATCAGCTCAACCGCGAATATCGAGAGTATGAACGGACAAGTACCACCGTCATAGATGCTTACGTCAAGCCGATTACCCGCACCTATCTCACACGCCTTGATAGCGAACTGCGCGATGGGGGCTTTGATGGCAACTTCCTCATGACACGCTCCGGTGGTGGTGCAATGACACTCGAAACCGCCAAAGAACAACCCGTGCATCTAGTGTTATCGGGTCCTGCTGGCGGGGTGATTGGGGGTGCATATCTGGGCAAACTTATCGGTCAACCCAACCTTATCACCTTCGATATGGGCGGGACCAGCCTCGATGCCTCCTTGATTGCCGAAGGCGAACCTACGATTGAAAATCAACAAGTCTTCCAAACCCTACCCATTTCGATTCCAACGATTGATATTCACACCATCGGTTCAGGCGGTGGCTCGATTGCATGGGTCGATGATGGCGGTCACTTGCAAGTCGGACCAAAGAGTGCAGGTGCAGACCCCGGACCTGCCTGTTATTCCAAAGGGGGCGAGGATGCGACCTTTACCGATGCGGCGTTGGTTGTCGGCTATTTGGATGCCGAAAACTTCCTCGGCGGTGAAATCACAATTGACCCCGCCTTAGCAGAGAATGCCATTCAACAATTAGCGGACAAACTCGGCATGTCCCTCAATGATGTCGCCGCAGGGATTGTCCATATTAGTGAAGCGAAGATGGCAGGCGCAGTACGTGTTATCTCGATTGAACGGGGCTATCATCCCAAAGACTTTGCTTTGTGTGCCTTTGGTGGAGGAGGGGCTTTTGTCGCCGCGAATGTCGCCCGTGAATTGGGCATCCCACGCGCGATTATCCCACCGGGACCGGGTAACTTCTCTGCTTTTGGGATGCTCATGGTGGATGTGGTGCATGACTTCTCGCAGACGAACATCACTGGCTTGGCAGATTTGGATGTCACCGCTGTCAATGAGGTCTATGCAACTCTACACCAACAAGGGGAAGAAGCCCTTTCAGCCGATGGCTTCGATGCAGACCGACGCAAATACATCCCTACTGCCGAATTACGCTATCGTGGGCAAGAACATGCTGTCAATATCCCCATCCCCAGCATGAATCTGACTGCTGATGATATTCCCAACATTGTCAATACCTTCAACGCCGTGCATCAACAGCAATATGGGCATAGCATGATGAAAGACCCTATCGAGATTGTCACCTTCCGCTTACGGGCTGTCGGCTTACTCCCGCGTCCCGATTTGCCCAAGATTCAACAAGGCAGTGGCAATATCGACCCAGCGCACAAAGGCAATCGCCAAGTTTACAATCGCGGACGACTGGGGTTTGTCGAATACCAAGTCTATGACCGCATGAAACTCGGCGCAGGGGATACCATTCAAGGACCTGCAATTATCGAAGAACCCAGCTCAACCACAATGGTACATGCCAGCGATACGCTGACTGTCGGCGAGTATGGCGAATTACAAATCGAAGTCGGCAGTATCAGCTAAGAGGAGACAATCATGAGCGCACTTGACCCGATTACTGTAGAAGTGATTCATAACTATCTGCTTTCCGCCGCCAATGAGATGGAACGCAACCTCATGCGGACTTCCTACAACACGATTATCTACGAAATCCGCGACTTTGGTTTGGGGATTTATGATAGTCAATGCCGTTTGCTTGCCGAATCGCCGGGACTCGCCATCTTCACACGCGGGAATGATTATGGCTTAGAAAAGACAGTGGAATTCGCCGGAGCAGACAACATGCGTCCGGGCGATTTACTCCTAACCAGCTATCCCTATTGGAGTTCTGCTCACCCCTTAGATGTCTTGGCGATATCGCCGATTTTCTACAAAGACGAATTGCTAGGCTACACCGCGATTAAACAGCACTGGCTCGATTTAGGACAAAAGGATGCAGGTTACATCCTCGATTCGATTGACGTTTTCCAAGAAGGTCTGCTTCTGCCAGCCGTTAAACTCTACAAAGCGGGTGTATTGGATGAAGAACTCCTGAACATCATCCGTTTTAATACCCGTTTACCCGACCGCGTCATTGGCGATATGAACGCCCAGATTTCCGCCTGTCGTACTGGGGAACGTCGCGTCGCCGAATTGGTCGAGCGTTTTGGTGTGGAGACCTATCGCACCGCCGTTGAACAAATACTCGATCATGGGGAACGGATTGCCCGCGCCCGCTTAGCTGAACTCCCCAAAGGCACATGGACAGCAGAAGATTTCGCCGATGATGATGGCATCGACAAAGACACCATGCTCAAACTCAAGTGTACGGTCACCGTCACCGATGATGAATTTATCGTCGATTGGACTGGCTCACATCCCGCCACCAAAGGACCCATGAATGTACCACTAGGAATGACGCTCGGCGTCAGTGCTTTGGCATTCAAAGGAATCACCACCCCCGATTCTCCAGCCAATGAAGGCAACTATCGCCCACTCAAAGTCATTGCACCTGCGGGTGAACTCATGCACGCTGTCCCACCTGCACCGACCTTTACAGTCTGGGGAGGCTTACTCGCACCAGAAGTCATCCTAAAAGCACTCGCCAAAGGGATGCCAGACCTTGTTCCCGCATGTTCGGGTGGCGATGTCTTTGATGTCATGGGATTAGGTGTGCATCCAGAAACTAACCTCCCTTGGATCGAAGCCACCAACGAAGCGGTTGGTTTTGGCGCACATGCCGGTGGGGATGGTGAAGATGCCATTATGCATCTCACAGAACCCGGTTGTCGCAACAATCCAGTCGAAGTTCTCGAAGCCAAGGCGCCATGGATTATCGAGTATTATCGGATGCGCCAAGATTCGGGTGGAGCAGGCGAACATCGTGGCGGAGTTGGAGTCACGCGCACGTATCGCTTCTTGCATCCATCCACTGCGCTCACCCTCGTCAAGAAAACCAAGACGAAACCGTGGGGCATTAACGGCGGTGGCGAAGGTGAAAATGGACATGTCATCGTCTGGCCCGACACCGACAAAGAAGAAGTGACCGGCGCAATCTACTACAACTTCGACGCAGAAGATGTTATCGTGAATCATTCCGGTGGCGGTGGCGGATGGGGCGACCCCTTCAAACGTGACCCGCAGAAAGTGTTACATGATGTCATAAATGAATATATCTCGCTCGATAGTGCCAGAAACGACTATGGCGTGGTTATCGACCCCCACACCATGACTGTCGATATGGAAGCAACCCATGTACTGCGAAAGGGCTAGTTGAAAAGAGATGAATCCCTGCAATCTGTTGGGATTCTTTTCAACGCGATTTATACACTTGACAACCCAGATCGCTATCCTCCTGTAAATAAGGTGTGTACAATGAAACGACGGAGGACGTTATGGCAAAACGACGATCAACCAACAAATCACAAGCCTCTGAAAGCATTGTGCAAATCATAGGTTTCATGCTGACTTCCGGAGTCATATTCTATATTTTAGTCAGTTATGAAGAGACCTCGCCTATTGTATTCGGCGTGATCGCTATAGTTGGTTTTATTGGTTCAGCTATGTTGCCTATGATACTCGCCACAATAAAGCAAGCTATCCAAGAGAATTATCTTACGGGTAAACCACGAACCAGCACGCAATCATCTTTACATAAAAAGTCAGATAAACCGCAAAAACCTGTACAACAGTTTATTCCGCATGTCCTGAACGAACCTGTTCCCGATACACCGTCGGATACAGTCTATAGTCGGAACAAAATCCGTGAATTGGCACCGCAAATGAACAGATGGACAGTGCGAGCTGAACAGATTACGATCCAACTTTTGCAGGAGTTTAAGCCAGAAGACCGTCCTCGCGCACGAATTCGTCTGCATGACCTGAAGCGGCTACGAGAACCACGTATGGTTATCACAGCACTGGTCTTTGCGGAAGGTGATTTGGAAAAATTAGGTGTCATTGTTGATTTTGGCAATCTAGATTACAGAGAATTGTTGTCGGTCTTTTAGAGGAATATTCAGTCGAACAGTAGAAACTCTGTGCAAAAACAAATCATTTATTTATATGCCTGTTCAACAGGGTCTCGTACATAAGGAGAATATATGCCATCCCAAGCCCGCTTAGACCGACTCTATCATGTGTTAGAATCCCAACAACTCGATGCGGTTGCCATCATCCCCGGCTCTAACTTCCGTTATCTCACAAGTTCTGTACATTATCTGATGGAACGCCCGCTTGTCCTCTTTGTGCCTGTATCAGGCAGACCTGCTGTCGTCATTCCCATCCTCGAAGTGGACTTGTTCGAGAGTAAGGGTTTCGATGCCGACATCATCGTATGGGCAGATGCCGAGGGCTATGACGATGCCTTTGCCAAAGCCAGTTCACAATTGAGCTTAGCAGGGAAACGCATTGGTTTGGAAGGACAATTGATTCGCTTCTTCGAGACAGAAGCCATCCGCAAACATGCACCTTCAGCTGATTTGGTGGATGCTCATCACGCCATTTCCTCCATCCGTCTACAAAAAGAACCCAGCGAGATTGAATCCCTACGGCAAGCAATTAAGACATCCGAGCAAGCTTTAGAAAATACGCTCGCACAAATCAAGGTGGGCATGACCGAGCGCAAAATTGTGAGTATCTTGATTACTTATATGAACGAACTCGGCGGGCAAGGGCTTTCGTTTGACCCCATTGTGCTGGCGGCGGATAACAGCGCACGTCCACATGGCAAGATTCGGGATGATTACGCCGTTCAAGCAGGCGATGCACTCCTCTTCGATTTTGGGACCAGCTACAATGGCTATCCTGCGGACATCACGCGAACCGTCTTTGTTGGTGAAGCCTCCGATGAAGCCCGCGCGCTGTATAGTGCCGTTCTCAAGGCGAATGAAACCGGTCGGAATGCCGTCGCGCCGGGGGTGACAGCCGGGAGTGTCGATGACCAAGTGACCCAATCC
>JANQRM010000641.1 GCA_028284565.1 Anaerolineae bacterium
AGTTGGACGGGCGTATGATTGCTCGCGCGGTAGTCAAACAACCACTCATTCAAAACATCCAGTTGGTCGATTTCGTGGTTCTGTAATTCCAGATAGAAGTTCTCTGCGCCAAAAACATCGTGATACCAGCCGATGAGGTCTCTTGCGTTGTCATCATTGCCTTTTTCGACCATACGCGGAATCTCGGCGGCAAGGCATCCACTCGTGGCGATAATGCCCTCTGCATGGGCTTCCATAAATTCTTTGTCGATACGTGGGCGATAATAATAGCCGTCAAGTTGGGCGGCACTCGCCATCTTGAGCAGGTTTTGATACCCCGTCATATTTTGTGCGAGAAGGAGCATATGATAAGGTGATTTGTCGAGCTTGGGGTCGCGGTCTGTCATTTTGCGTGGTGCAAGGTAGGCTTCTATCCCGATAATGGGTTTAACTCCGGCTTTGGTACAGGCTCGGAAGAAATCAATCGCGCCGAACATCACGCCATGATCGGTAATCCCGATGGCTTCTTGCTCCAATTCGCGGGCGCGGTCAACGAGTTTGTTGATCTTGCTCTGCCCATCGAGCAAGGAAAATTCAGTATGAACGTGGAGATGTACAAAATCACTTGGCATAAAAATCGATATCCCAATACAAACTTAGAACACTTGTATTATAGCACTTTTCGCAGTTATGGTGATGCATTCCACTGTTTTTTTGCGAATGTTTATTGACGAATGAATTGTAAGGTCTATGGTAAGATAGAGACTGTGGAACATACAATGAGTATTGCATAGTGATGTTTAAAAAACGAGTATGTTGTCTGGAAACTGTTAGAACTCAAGCGAATGAACCCCAAAGTTAGGATAGAATAAGACCATGCCAGAATTACCCGAAGTTGAAATGGTTGTGCGAGGTTTGCGCGCACCTTTAATCGGGCATACGATAGAGGGCATGTGGTATGACTGGGAACGCACCATTCACAGCCCCTCACCCGATGAATTCGCAGGGCGAGTGGTCGGGCAAAAAGTCGAAGCGGTCAATCGTCGGGCGAAGTATATCTTGGTCGAATTGACGCACGATATTTTGGTGGTGCATCTCAAGATGACAGGTCGCTTGTATGTCACAGAGAAAGACGCACAACATCATGTTGACCAATGGGTGCATTTTCGGTTGGATTTAGACCAGAACAAGCAATTACGCTTCTCGGACGTGCGGAAGTTTGGCAAAGTGTATTTGACAGATGATATCAAGGCGATTACAGGTAAGTTGGGTCCTGAACCCCTCGATGATGACTTTACGCTGGCGGATTTTGAAGCACGGCTGTCTGGGCGCGATAAGATGATTAAAGCTCTCTTGCTTGACCAAACATTTGTGGCAGGTGTGGGGAATATCTACGCGGATGAAGCACTGCATCGGGCGGGTATCCATCCCAAACGGCGTAGCCCTAGCCTGAGCGATGATGAAGTGACAAAGTTGTATGAAACCGTGCGTGCATCCTTGAATGACGGAATCAATCATGAAGGTGCGAGTATCAATTGGTATCGGAAACCAGATGGAAGCAAAGGTAATTCGCAAGATCATTTTTATGTTTATGGGCGTGAAGGACAGCCCTGTAAAACCTGTGGACAAGCCATTGAAAAAATTCGCGTTGCCCAACGGGGGACGCATTTTTGTCCAAATTGTCAACCAGAGAGAAGGTAAGGTCGTCTCATGAGAGGTGATTTAGCATCTGATTTTTTCGCACAGATCGTCCCGATTTTTGTGCCGTTTGTGGTGATTCCCTTTTTGCTCTTAGGGAGTTGGGCGATTTATCGTTTCTATTTCAAACCTGCGCGGGAAAAAGCCAAGCAGCAATCCATGCCAACTGAAAATCCAGCACCAGCTTATGTACAAGCCCCTTCACAATTGAGTATGCCATCCATGGAGGAGATGACAATGAGCGAGAATCCACCGAATAAATCCTATGATACCGGCGATTTGCCGCCACTTGATTTGCTAATTGAACAACCCGATGAAGAACCCGAACCGCCTGCACCGCCACCAACGCCCGCGCCAAGTCCAGCACAACCCAAGCCAAAGTCAACTGGTGCGAATACAGTCACCTTGAATACAGGTGGACAAACAGTCGGCAAAGAAGTGATTACTGTCCTGAGGGATGAGTCCGATGGTCGCTTGATGGTGAAGATTGGGGAGACGACTTATCGTACCTTTACAGACTCTCCCAATGCCAAAAAAGAATTCTCGAAAGTAATGAAAGAGTTGTCCTCTGTCATTACACAGCCTGATGAGCGTCCTGCCACACCTGAACCCGTGGAAAAACCATCTACAGAGACAGCAAATAGTGAAGCAGAAGCGATGCCGAGTTTGGGTGATTTGGCCACACCCCGCCAACCAAAAGAATATATTGCCCCGCCAAGTTTGGCAGATGGGTCGATGCCGGGAGATTTGCCTAGCTTCAAAATGGATGACAACGCGGTCAAAGTCGAAGGCAAGCGGTTGGGTGGCACAAAAGTCACGGCTGAACCCATGCCTCACCTTGATATTGGGGCGGCAGTCCAGACCTATGTACAGTGGAAAATCCAGCATACGCCCGAATATGAGTCACGCGAGATTCATATCCATGCGACACCGAGTGGGATGTTACGTATTCAGGTCGATGACAAGTATTATGATGCGGTTGCGGATGTGGAAGATGTCGAGGTTAGGGAGTTCTTGCAACACACCATCCAAGAATGGCAAGAGCGTCAGAAGCGTTAGGGATTTGGTGTTGTTATAAATTTGCATCAGCTATGGATAAAAAATGCCCTTTTAATGAGCCATTGCTGAACGTGCAAAATGAACAGACGCAATCCCGCTTGTGACTGCCATAAAAGCAAGCATGATAGCTATCTTGGAGCCTATAGGGAATGTTGATAGACTTGAGGTCGTTGAGTTGAATGGTTCATTTTCTAGGTAGGTAATATCAATTTGATGACTTGATGGGAGTTCGTTGCAACTTTGATACTTTCCAAAGGCAGAAATAGTAGTTCCTGTATATTGGTTTCTGTTGACATTATATTGGTAGGTGAGATGAATATTTGTTGTGCCACGCCAGACAGTTTCCCGACATTCAATAATTACTGCTGAAGCCTTAATACCTTGCGTTGCATAATTGTAGGCAACTATCGAAAACTGTACTGCCATAACGCTTGTTATAATACATCCGAAGAAAAACATCACAGCTAAGATAGCCATCACTGGTCTTCTTACTTGTCTCACAGACGCACCTCCATAGATGTTTGTTGTCTCAACGCAACTGCAACACATTTTCATTTTATAGTAAGACCAATGAATTCATTTGATTTCATTTCAAAACCCCTAATAATTGGGTGTCTGACAACTTCCCAATATGAGATAAGACAGAGCCATATATTGAAGGAGCGTTGTGAGTAAATTTGTATTGGAATGGGCGTTACAATTTGGTGTTGTTGCCTTGAAGATGAATACTTCTTATGAAGCAGTACTCTTTACTCATAGGGATTATCATGCGGGGAAAGTTCGTAGCGTCCCTTGTCGTTTTTGATGAGTCGTCCGGCGGGGCGAATCATGTCATGCGGGAACATGACGAGTGCGTTATTGTCGTATGCCCATTTCTGCCAATGCCGTTTGGTTTCGAGCGTGATAAGGGGTTCGACATCAAAGGCGGTCATCCAGCCTAAGCGTTCAAAATGCACTGCAAGAGTAGACATATCGCATGCGAAGAGTGCATGTTCGCCATTGCTTTCAATTCGTACACTCATATGGGCAGGTGTATGCCCCGGTGTAACAACTCCCCACACACCGTCAGCTAGTTCAGTATCCCCATCGAGTAAGTGCATCTGCCCTGTTTCGACCAATGGTTGGAAATTAAAGAAATAGTAGGTTGCACGAGTGCGTTCATTGGGGTGCATGGCATCATCATACTCCCGCTGTTGTACGACATACTCCGCATTGGGGAAGACGGCTTCGATCTCATTTGTATCTGGATTATATCGGGTATTGCCTCCGCAATGGTCAGCATGGAGATGCGTACTAATCACAAGGTCAATGTCCGTAGGGGATAGTCCTTCTTCTGCTAGTCCTTTGAGCAAGCCTCCTTCAGATTGAACACGGAGTTGTTGACGGTGTTTATCGGTCAGCTTGTCTCCATTGCCTGTATCCACAATAATATTTTTCCCATTGGTTTGTATTAGCAGGCAGTGTTGTGCCATCGGAATCAGATGCTCATCGTCCCAGTCGATGTATTTTGACCAGAGGGCGCGCGGGACGAGTCCAAAAGGTCCGCCGGGATCGCCACGAGTCTCGCTATCATTGATGAGCTTGATTTGAATATCGCCGATTTGAATCATCGTGATTTAGACTTCAGTTGTGGTATTGGGTGAAAATTTTGCGAATTGTTGCTCGAACTGTTGGATGAGTTGCTCACGTTGATGCGTAGGCAAGAAAGACGACTTGGCGGCTTGTAAGATGCTTTGTTGGATGTCATCTAAGGATAAATCCATGTGTTGCATGGTACGTGTGAGTTCATCCGAGAGATTGATGTCACAGATGAGTGGGTCGTCAGTGTTGATGGTCGTTTTCACCCCTGCTTTCATCAGTTTGGGTAGTGGATGCTCCGCTAATGAGGGGATAACGCCACTATAGACATTGCTGGTGGGGCAAACTTCAAGGGTGATGCTTCGCTCAATGAGGATGTTAGTGATGCCGGGGTCTTCTAGGACACGCACACCATGTCCGACACGGTCTGCACCGAGACTGCCGACGGCATCCCACACGCTACTTGCACCATTCCACTCCCCTGCATGAATGGTGATGCCCAAGCCCTCTTCTTTAGCTTCTCGGAAAATGTCGTAAAAGGGCAGAGCTGAATATTCTTCATTACCTGCCAGATCAATCCCAACAATGCCTTTGTGCTTGTAGTCAACCGCCGCGCGCAAGACTTGTTCGCCAATCTCAACCTCTTCATGACGATTCATGGAGGCGATTAGTTGCACATTAATGCCTGCTTCCTTGGCGACCCGTTGCGTTGTCTCGCAGATGAGTTCCACGACTCGTTGAATGGGGACACGGGTTAGGTTGACAAGGGCTTTTGGCGTAAAGCGCAGTTCCATATATTGCACATTATCGGCGGCGGCATCGTAGATAATCTCAGTGGTGATGCGTTCGATAATGTCGAGCGAGCGATAGAATTGGCGTAGCGTGGCAAACTTGCCCAGAAAGTGAAGCATATCATTCGGTTCATCAGGCATGATTTGGACAAAGGGTCGCAAGTTGTCAACATTGTATTCCGGCATCTCAATGCCAGCGTCCTGTGCAATATCGACTAAGGTCTCCAAACGCATGGAGGCTTCCCAATGACGATGAAGTTCGATCTTGGGTAATTGCTTGATAGTATCGTGAAGCGCGAGGTCATCCATTTGATGACGTTCCTTGATGTGGTCCATATGCTGACTATAGCGAATTAATTGCGTTCTGCAAGCAACCAACTCCAATAATACCACGTTGCGATTAATCCTAGCGTAAAGCCTATGGCAGGTAAGCCTTTGGCAAGGAGTACCCATAAGCCCTTTGGCATCGCTGTCGGGTCAATCCGTCCCCAAAAATCGACCCCAGTGCCCAAAAAAAGACATACACTGCCGATATATTGTCCCCAGTAATAGCGTTTGGCATGAGTAACATGCCCCAGCCGACGGCTGAGACGTGCAAGTATCAAGAGCATCATGCCCATTGTGATTGTACCGAGCAGACTGAAGAGTTCCATTCAATCCCCCTGCTTTGCTTGGCGATACAGCATCCAATAGGCGAGGATACAAAGGAGGATGAAGAGGGTGATACCCGCGATACCCATCAAGACTTCAATCGTGGAGTCCGATGTCGCTATCGGTAAACCTGCGGTCCGAATGGCGATCCAGATGAGCAATAACATGGGAACGAGATACCAGCGAAAGAAGGTCCGTCGTCCAGAAAAGCCTTGATAAAATCGGGCAATCAGCAACAGAAATAACAAGAGAATAGTGACGGCAAAACCGTTGTAAAGCGTTAAAAATTGATGGAGCGAGAAGATGGTCACCAGACAGCATCCTTGTGGAGGGGTCGGTGAATTATTGGTGAATCACATGATGAATTGCCTTGACGCGAAAATTGCGGTCTTGGCAAGCAATCATAAAATCTTGAATACGTTGGCGAATTTTCTTGGTTGACGTGAAGGCATAAATTTGATGGTTATTCACTTCTTTGCGCTTCAGGACTTTGGCATCGACCAGCGCATCCAATTCTTGCAGGACAGTCTCGACATCTCGGCTAATGAATTTGGCAATATGCTCGGCGGTATCCACTGTATGGGGGTTGTCGTGGAAAAAACGTACCAAGTCCCATTTCACAAACGAATTCACCGTATGATGCAAAAACTCTTGCCATGTGGGGTCGAGTTCATCAGTGTGTCTGCCGATGTCCACATTCATACCATACGTCCTTTTCTGCGATGTGTGATGTTACCTATCTTCACTATACTCGAAGTTTTCGCTGTCCTGCAAAAACAATTATTGATTCTTAAGATTTCACCCGTGATGCCTTGCGGTCTTCGCGCATATGGCAATGCTTGTATTTCTTCCCGCTTCCACAATGGCACGGGTCGTTTCGTCCGGGACGTTTGACCTTTTGCACGGTTTGTTGCACCGGTGCGCTACTGCCATTGGTGGTGGGACGGATCGCTTGCATCTTGCGACGAATGGGTTGACGCTGAGCGACAGCCGGCTGAATTAAGTAGATTTGGCGGGATGCCAATGCGTCGATATTGTCTTCCACGATGCGGAACATCTGGAAGGCTTGACGTTGATATTCGACCAGCGGGTCACGTCCGCCGGATGCCATGAGACCAATGCTCTCACGTAGGACATCAAGGTCGGTGAGGTGACGTTGCCAATATTGGTCGATGGAGTGCAAGATAGTGAGGCGTTCTGCCCGTTCCATTAACCCTTCTTGCACCGCTTCGAGTTCGGTGCGTTTTTGTTCGAGGGGTTCTCTCGCAAACTCGACCAGACGATTTTGTAGCTCTTCATCACCCATCGTATCAATCGACTCGGCTGTGATATCGGCGGGTACAGGCAAGCCAGTGGCGACGAGTTGGCGGTAAATCGCGTCGTTATCGAGGTTGCTTTCTGGGTCAAGCAGATCGTCTAAGACAACCCCAATGCGTTCTTCGATGAGGTTGAGATAATCGCTATGAAGTTCATCTGCCGATTTGTTGAGCCATTCCTTGCGTTGCCCATAGATAATCCCCCGTTGACGATTCACGACATCATCAAAATCGAGGACGCGCTTCCGAATGTCGAAGTTATGTCCCTCCACGCGGATTTGCGCTTGTTCGATGGATTTGGAAATCATGCCATGTTCGATAGGCTGGTCTTCTGGCATGTTCGCCCAACCCATAAACTTCTTCACGCGGTCTTGAGCAAAGCGACGCATCAATTCATCATCCAAGCTGAGGAAAAAGCGTGTTTCGCCGGGGTCACCTTGCCGTCCAGAGCGTCCACGTAGCTGATTGTCAATCCGACGCGCCTCATGACGTTCCGTGCCAAGTACATACAGTCCGCCTGCGTCTAAGACGGTCTTTTTACCTTCTTCACAGATAGCTTCGGCTTCTTTAAGAGTGCTCTTCCACTGGGCATCGCTGGCTTCAGTGACATCAATGCCTTGTTTCCTAAGCGATTCACGGGCGAGACCTTCTGGATTGCCTCCCAGCAAAATATCGACACCACGACCTGCCATATTGGTGGCGATGGTGACTGCGCCCGGACGACCTGCTTGGGCGATGATTCCTGCTTCGGATTCATGTGCCTTCGCGTTGAGGACATCGTGTTCGATTCCAGCTTTTTTAAGGCGTTTACTCAGGCGTTCTGAGGTTTCGATAGCCACTGTACCAATCAGCACTGGTTGATTGTTTTCTTGCAAATCCCGTATCTCATTGACAATGGCATTCCACTTGGCAGTCTCATTCATATAGATAAGGTCTTCGGCATCGTCGCGCGCGATGGGGAGGTTGGTGGGGATGGGAACAACATCGAGTTCGTAGATTTTCTCGAATTCTTCCGCTTCGGTGAGAGCCGTCCCCGTCATGCCTGCGAGTTTGTCATACATCCGGAAGAAGTTCTGGAAGGTGATCGTGGCGAGAGTCATATTCTCGCGCCGTATCTCAACGCCTTCTTTCGCTTCAATTGCTTGGTGAAGCCCCTCAGAGAAGCGACGACCGGGCATCAACCGTCCGGTAAAATCATCGACAATCACGACTTCGCCATCCTGCACGATGTACTCTTTATTGTTTTGATACAGCACTTGCGCGCGCAGGCAATTATCCAAATAGGGTAAAAGTTCGGCATTGGCGGGGTCATAGAGGTCTTCGACACCCAGTATCTTTTGGACTTTCTCAACGCCAAGTTCAGACAAGAAGGTGATGCGGTCTTTAATATCCACGACATAATCGCCATCAGGTTCCATCTCGTCATCGTCTACGCTCTCTTGACTACTGGGTTTGAGGCGTTTGACAATCTCAGCAAAGCGACGATAGTTATCCGACGGTTCATCAGCGGGTCCTGAAATAATCAGGGGTGTCCGCGCCTCGTCAATGAGGATGTTATCAACCTCATCAATGATGGCGTAGTTGAGGTCGCGTTGTGTGAGTTGTTCTTTGGTGAGTACCATG
>JANQRM010000662.1 GCA_028284565.1 Anaerolineae bacterium
AACCTTGGGGATGCGTGTCCGCAAGAGTGGGCGCACAACGGACTACACCGAAGGCATGATTACGCTCATGAACGCGACGGTCAATGTCTCCTATGTCACCAGTCAAGGCACACGCACCGCCCGCTTCACAGGTCAGCTGATGGCAACCGCGATGAGTCAAGGTGGGGATTCTGGATCGCTCGTAGTGGATGCCAATACGCAAAATGCGGTAGGCTTATTGTTCGCGGGTTCACCCCAAGCCACCATCTTCACACCCATCGATATGGTACTGAGTGGCTTAAAAGTCCGCTTCTAAAAGGAGGGCATCATGCCAGAGACAAAAGACCAACATGAACTCATGGAAGCCATTAAGCGTGTCCAAGCGAAATACACAGACAACCTGATGGGGCGTGCCAATGTCGTGGGGGTTGCCATTGGTCTGCGTCAAGAAGGGGGCGAATATACGGATGAACCTGTGTTGGTCGTGCTGGTGAGTCAAAAGTTGCCCCGCGCCCAACTCTCCGAAGACGATTTCGTCCCGCGTGAGATTGATGGTGTGCCAGTCGATATTCAGGAAGTCGGCTTCTTATCTGCCTCGAATGCCGATGCGGACTTGGATGAATAACCGCTTCAACGCAAAGGGACTAAGGACGCAAAGACGCAGAGAGCTGTAAACTGTCCTTTTCGATGATGTCAATCGCGCTCCATAAATCTCTCCCTGTATTGTTTGCGCTTCTTATTATCAATGCCTTTACGCTTATCCCCCTCCTAAGTCATCAGAGTGAACCTGCGGTTTGGTTCGGGCGGTATAGTAACGGCTACCTGCTCTTCTTGGCGGGGATTGGGGGTATCAATCTGCTGTGGGGCTTGGGACTCGTCTTCCGCCAACTCCTCCAATCTCGTTTAGCGACCATTCCCAAACGAATTTATCAAATCGCAATTGTATTCCTCACCCTCGCACTCTTCACCCTGTGGCAACTGCCCATAGAAAGTCAGATACAGCATACACTGGCATTGCATGGCATCTTACTGGCTGGCATCCTCGTATCCCAGCTAGATGATAGGGCTGTGTCCTCTCGTCTGTGGCGGATGGTGATTATCCTTCTGCTGATTCTACTCTTGATACCACTGCTCATTACCGCGCTCACGGGCATGTCCTTTAGCCCAGACGAAGCACATTGGGCGGATTATGCGACCTCCCTCTTTGTGGCGGATGGGGTTTATTCCCGTACATGGCAACAGTCACCAACCCCCATTCATCCCGGCTTGCCATGGAGCATCGTTGGTTACGGCTGGCTCTTGGAGAACGTCGATTTCAGCCTGCATATCGGGCGACTGTGGAACTTCATGGGCTATGCACTGGCGATAATCGGCATCGGAGTCGTGGCGCACAAATTGTATGGGCGTGAGGTAGCCCTGATGAGTGTCGCAATGGCGACGCTGAGTCAGTCCTTCTTCCCCATTCTTGATTATCGCCCTGACCATCAGATGCCCCTTGCATTGGTGCTGGCATTAGTTTGCCTCATCCGTGCGCGGGAGCGTGACAGACGATGGTTGTGGGATATGCTGGCTGGACTCGTGGTGACACTCTCTCTGAATCTCCATGCGTCGGGGATGGTCTTTGCGGTGGCGTTCTCGCTGATTTATGCTGTGAGCTTCTTGTGGCAAATCACGCACAAGCAACCTCTACGACAAGCCCTCATCCCCTTGATTGGCTTTGGGGTTGGGGCAGGCATCGGCACAGGGATATTCTTGCTCATCAATGTCGCGCCAGTCGGTGGCTTATCGGTTTATCTCAGCAAGTTAGCGAGCCAACGCTTCAACATCGACCGCCGTATCTTCCTCGAAAATGTGAGCTTGCCTTCGGTGATGGAAACCGTCCTCATCGTCTGGGGATTTGCCTATCTGATTTGGCGACGGAATGCGACAGACCGCTTTTTGCTGGGAGTTTATTCGGCGGTGCTGGTGAGTGCGTTGATGGTGGATAGTTGGGGTTATCGGACGCTACACATCGGGATTGTGATGATATCGATTGGTGTGCTGGTAGTCGATGTTGTCAAGCGGATTGATGTGTCCTTCTCTCAACGGAGTTTATGGTTCAGTGGCATGGTCGTCGTCATGTTCGCGGGACAAATCACGGGGCAGAGCATAGATTGGAACGCGGTGAGTCAGGTGGTGCAAAACGGTGCGATTCCCGCGCCTGTGGATGTCGCCATTGGGAAGCTGGTCGCTGAGAACATCAGCGAGGATGATGTGCTGGTGAGTACGCATCTACTCATCTGGACATTCCATGATAAGTCGGATTTTTATACCGTATCGGGAGAACGGACGGCGATATTGGCATGGCGGGAAGCACAGGGCTTGGACATGGACGCAGACTTCACCTTAGACCAAGCCGAAGCGGTGTGGGAACGACTCGGTGTGACAGTGATTGCCGATATTGAAAATCGTATGACCCTGCCTGATGGGTTGCGCGCCTATATGGAGACACAAGATTTCGTCTTGTGCTGGGAAGAAGCTGTCGCCGGACATCGGATACGTTTGTATCGAGAGCAGTGTCCCTAGGATGTTGCAGGTTTTGAGTCCGTTTCCACAAGATGTTGATTTGAATCTGCGAGGACACTTACGTCATCACCCACACGAACAATTCCACCTTCCATTGCAGTTGCCATTCGACCCAGCAATCCACTTGTCTGGCTCACAGGTTGCCCTTGAATCTGCTCCAACCAAATACACCCCACACGCAGTTTGTTGAGGCGTACAATGACTTGCTCACCCAATTTAACGAGCGTTCCCTCTGCTATCTTTTCAATTTCTAAACCTTGTATCTGAAGTTGCTCCCCCATTTCACCCGGCGCAGTGGAAAAACCGCCTTCTACTAGTGTATCGAGCGTTTCTCGCATCATGATATTGAGATGCCGTTTCGGATTGCGTCCAGCTTTGTGGTCACCTTCGATTCCATGTCCTTTGATAATCATCGCTTCATCAACAGGCACACGACAAAACCGCTTATCGGAAACATCCGTCGCATGAGGTTGATAGACAATACTGACAATTTTGCCCATATTTAATCACCCCCTAATTATTCCACCTAATCAACACATCTTCCCTGACAGATTCTATATCATTTACCTCGTCTTGACATATCCACAAACATCATCAATTCCTTTGACCATCTACGACGGTATGCCAAATTCAGCTATAATGCTAATAATGGAAAGGGGCTGAAGGGAAACAAGATGGTACGGTTTCTAATCTCGTTTATTATGATGCTACTGACATTAACTTCATTTGCCCAAGACGAACTCACGGTTCAAGATTGGATAGACCGTACCAATGCATATCTTGCAGAGGGCAATATTGAGGAAGCTCTTGAGAGCTTGAATCAAGCCCTTCAGCTCGACCCTCGCAACATGAATATCTATCTTAGTCGTGGTGATATCTACTTAGAATTCTATCAATCCTATGATTTAGCTGAACAAGATTATTTGACTGCCTCGTCACTTGCACCCGGCTCACCTCTACCTTGGATTCATTTGGGCAATGCTCATCTAGTGCAGGAAGAATTTGAGTCGGCTTTACAGCGTTTTACTCAAGCCATACATCTCGATTCAAATAATGCCCGTGCTTACTATGGAAGAGGTCAGGTTTTTAATCATCGCATGCAATATCAAGTTGCCCTTTCGGATTTTGATACGGCAATCGCTTATGATCCGGCATTCAGCTTGGCTTATATTGGAGAAGCTCAAGTGTACATTGCTCTCGAAGACTATGAGCAAGCGGTTGAGAGACTTGACCGAGCCCTTGAGTTAGACAGCATCCATCATGAAGCCTATGAACTGAGAGGATTCGCCTATGAACAACTTGGCGAAATGGATTTAGCACGAGCAGACTATGACAGAGCCGTGGAAATCGCGTCAAATAAAATATTGTCAATAGACTCTGAATTTATTTTAGATGGCATGACTATGGCAGATGAAACAATTGAAACGCGACCCATTTTACCACTTGACCCAGAATTGCGTTCGGAGGCTTATAACAAAGGTGTTGCTCTATTTCTTGAGGGAAATTTTGAAGGGGCAATCAATCAGCTTACACTCGCTATTATAGAAAATCCTACCAATTTTATTGCGTATTATTGGCGTGGTATGTCATACAGCAATTTAGAAAAGCATAGAGATGCAATCAGCGACTTTTCTGAAACCATCCGTTTGAATCCAGATTGGCTCTTAACGTACTTACGACGAGGCTTTAGTTATCTAGTGGAAGGATTTTGGGTCTTAGCTATCGAAGACTTTGACTATCTTATAGATAGAGAATTTCTACTAGAAGCGACTTACTTATATCGGGGATTAGCTCATCTTGCGATTCCCCAACTTCCCAATGCGCTTGATGATTTTACTACTGTATTGGAACTGAATCCTAACAATGTTGATGCTTTGGTGCTACGCGCGCAAGTGTATTTGTCGTTACAAGAAGTTGATCTTGCATTGTCAGATGCACAACATGCTAAAAATATCGCACCTAGCCATATCGACACCTACTGGGTTTTGGGGAATATCCACTGGGAACTTGGCAACGATCAAGAAGCCTTACAAAATTATTCAGAATATGAATCATTAGTTGATATATCTTTAATTGATCCACGTATTCTTGGACGTATTTCGATACTCCAAGATAAACTTAATCAATCAGACTAAAAACTTGAGTCTTCGAATGGAGTAGCAACTATTGTATGTCACCTTCTGTTCGATAATGTCCATCCTGTGAGAAATGACTGAAATCAAGGAAGTGAGACACTTACTCCGCAGACTCATCCAGCTTCACGCTCTCTAATGGGGCATCTTGTTCGAGCAATGCCAAAGTCGCTCGTAAAATCCGCATCTGTTGGTCGTTATCATGAGGCATCCCAATCGTCGCCCCCCGATTTAACTTGGTAGAGGTGGCGCGGGGTGGTGCTGTAATGCGCGTGCGTCCAGCATTCCAACTCGTCAAGGTCGTGACGATACCATCCATCTCAAGGGCGCGTGCAACCAATCCAACGGACTGGGAACAAAGCGGTCAGGAGGGGACAAGGAGCGCACTATTGACATCAAGTGAGGCAATAACTTCCCGAATGGCGGGGATTAACTCATCTTCGATTTGCACGATATTCGGTTGGTAACCCATATAGCTAATGACCGTCTCGGAGAGACCTCTCAGGGTCCCCTCATCAACCAGCCCTTCCAGATGACGTAGCGGAAGCAACACCTGTGGGTCACTGTTGACGGCAGTATGGTCGTAGTGGGTGTGAGCATAGGCAACCGCATCAAGGGGGGTACTCGTTGGGAACGTGCGTATGGTGTAATCGCCCAAATCATTCTCGGCATCAAAGGGGGTTTGGTTGTCTCGGAGATAGCCACCCGCCGTTGAAATCAAGACCAGTTTGGCATCCGATAACGGCAGTCCCTTGCCCGATGGTGCCGTCTTATTATTGGGTCGATTGTAAATTTTCCAATCGACCTCACCTGTGGATTCATAATGGGCGAGCCAACCCGATTCAAAGGTTGCCAGCCAATCGTCACGGTTTTCAATAATGGGGAGCATGGATACTCGCTTGGTGTCTGCTTTAATGATGCGCCTAGTGTAACAAACAGTCCCTTAGATAAACAGAATCGGGTAGACCGAATCGTGTTATGGTTTGGTTAAGGATTGGGGCTATCTGTGGAATGTCCGCTATGGCGAATGCTAGACTAGGGTCTACGTGATGGTGCAAGAAGGAAATCTGATGTCAAAAAAGCGAGTCCTTATCCTTTGTACAGGCAATTCCTGTCGGTCACAGATGGCAGAAGCCCTCATCAATGTCAAACGAGGCGATACATGGGAAGCTGTGAGTGCGGGGACAGAACCGGCTGACCAACCGAACCCACGCGCCCTGCAAGCCCTCGCCGAAATCGGGATTGAAACGGCTGGCTCGCAACCCTCGCATATCAATGAGTTTATGGATCATCACTTTGATACAGTAATTACGGTCTGTGATGATGCGGCGGAGAATTGTCCGGTGTGGCTGAGGCAAGGCAAACGGGTGCATATTGGCTTCCCTGACCCAGCATATGCGACTGGAACAGAGGATGAAATCATGGCGGTCTTCCGTGAGGTGCTGGATGATATTGATGGCCAAATCCTGAGCTATTTGGATAATTTTGTTGCTGAATCGGCATAATCCATTGATTCGCTAAGTTGGTTGTCCCAATCTACAATCTGCCTCCATCGATAGCTTTATATCGGAGGCAATTATGAAACTCATTGACCTGAGCCAGACGATAGACATGGGGATACCGTTATTTAGCCCTACTGCGCCTCAGCCGTCGATTCGGGCATGGCAGAGTCATGAGCAATCGGCAGACAGTGGCAATTATGAAGATTGCACCTGTGAGATGACGGAAGTCTACTTTGTGACGAGCATCAGCACCTATCTTGATAGCCCCTATCACTTCCATCCTGATGGCGATTCGATTGAGTCGATTCGCTTAGAGCAGGTTGTTTTGGAGGCTGTGGTTGTGGATTGTACGCATGTCTCTGCTAAACAGCCGATCATGCCGGATGTGCTAGATGGTGTGGATGTGCTAAACAAAGCGGTCTTGTTTCATACAGGATGGTCGCGCTATTGGGGGCAGGACGATTACTATGATTTCCCCTTCCTCACGCTGGAAACAGCGGAGGCATTGCGGGATGGGGGTGCAAAAATGGCTGGTGTCGATTTTCTCGTGATTGACGACACCTCGGACCCGCGTCGTCCTGTGCATGTCACCTTATTGGGGAATGACATCCTGATTGTGGAGAATCTCACAAATCTCGAAAAACTCCCCCAAAATGGCTTTATTTTCCACGCTGCACCCGTCAAAGTGAAGGGGTCTGCCGCCTTTCCCATAAGAGCTTACGCGGTGATTCCGTCTAAGAGTCAATAGGACTTTGGTGAGACTTTGGGGCATTTTTCGCGTATAAACCATACAAAACCGTTAGAATCGCCCCAAAACTGTATAGATTGCCCAATATTTAAGGGTGCAGTAAGGACTAACGGGGTAAAATACCTGTGCGTTGCCCATGGGAGTTTTGGAAAGGATGGGTGTACACTACAATGTCCAATATCGTCATGAACGACCCTAAGATTTCTGAGATGACTCTCAGTGAATTGAAATCTGCTATCCGCGAAACCGTCCAAGAAGCTGTGGCAGAAGTCTTGATTGAATTTGCCATCGCCTCTGAAATTGATGCTCAGATTACGGAAGATGCCGAAATGGCGGATTATCTCCGTTCCACGATGCAGTCTCACGGTCTCTTACCATCGGAATTTGCATCTCCACGCCATCTTGACGACTAACTAACTTCCAAATTGTAAACTCACGCCCTTGCACCACTTCGGTTTTCGATTATGATTCGGACAGTCGAATGGAGTCGAAAGCCGATGACAAGCCGTTTGTTGGTCATTCTCCCTGCCTATAACGAAGAAGCCAATCTAAAACAAACGATTACGAAGATACGCACCCATATCCCAAAAGCGGATATTGCGGTGATTAATGATGGCTCAACCGATAACACACCACATGTCGCGCAAGAGGCGGGCGCAATGGTGTTGAATATGCCATATAACGTGGGGATTGGGGCAGCAGTGCAGACAGGCTTTCAATTTGCTTATCGACAAGGGTATGAGATGGTCGTCCGCAATGATGGGGATGGTCAGCATGGTGCAGATGGAATTAAACGCTTAATCCAACCTTTGCTTGATAAGGAAGCGGATGTGGTGATTGGCTCACGTTTTATCAGTGAACATGGCGATTATGGCACATCCTTGCCCCGACGCATGGGGATTTCGCTCCTCGCAAAACTTCTCTCACTGATTACACATCAGCCCATCACAGACCCGACCTCTGGCTTTTGTGCCTTTAACCGACGTGCCATACAACTCTTTGCACAGGTCTATCCACATGATTACCCTGAACCGGAAGCAGTGGTGATTGCACATCGAACAGGGTTGCGACTGTGTGAGATTCCCATTCATATGCAAGCGCGCGAACATGGACAATCCTCCATCACGCCGGTGCGTTCTGTCTATTACATGATTAAAGTCACGTTGGCGATTTTGATTAACTTGCTCCGACGCGCGCCCATCCTCGAAGGCGATACTTAATGCGGGTGTTGATGGTCTCAAAAGCCTGTGTCGTTGGCATCTATCAACGCAAGCTCGAATTGATGGCGCAACAGGACATCGACTTACTGGTGCTTGTCCCGCCCTCATGGAAAGATGAACGGGGGGAACAACGCCTAGAGCGTGTCTATACAGCGGGCTATCGACTGGAGACGATTCCGATTGTCTTTAATGGGAATTTCCATCTGCATTTTTATCCCAGCTTGGGCAAAATCATCCACGAATTTAAGCCCGACATCCTCCATATTGATGAAGAACCCTATAATCTTGCCACATGGCAGATGATGCACCATGCCCGACAAAACGGGGCGAAGACGCTGTTTTTTAGCTGGCAGAATATCCACCGCGATTATCCACCACCCTTCTCTTGGGGTGAAAAGTGGGTGCTGAATCATGCGGATTATGCGCTTGTCGGGACAGATAGTGCGGGTGAAGTGTGGCGAGCCAAGGGCTATACTGGGGCGATCAAGACGCTTCCGCAATTTGGGACCGACCCCGACACCTTCCAATTTATCTCACCTGCTGAACAGCCTGATAGACCCTTTACGATTGGCTATATCGGGCGGTTGGTGGAAGAAAAGGGTGTGCATCTGTTGTTGGATGCTTGCGCGAAACTCACTAGTGAATGGTGTTTGCGGATTATTGGTGGCGGACCTGAACGGGAGAATTTGGAAGCACAAGCAAAGTCACTGAATATCAACCAAAATGTGACCTTTATTGACCAACTCCCCTCAACGGAGATATATCAGGAATATCATAAGTTAGATGTCCTTGTTTTACCCTCGCTAACTCGTCCCAATTGGAAAGAACAGTTCGGGCGGGTATTGGTAGAAGCGATGGCGAGTGGGGTTCCGGTAATTGGCTCGGATAGTGGTGCAATAGCGGGTGTGGTCGGTGATTCAGGCGTGATTGTGCCAGAAGAGGATGTTTCGGCATTGGTGGATGCCTTAACGACCTTGCGTGATTGTCCTGAGAAACAGGAGATCTTAGCCCAACTGGGACGCAAGCGTTTCCTAGCCAATTTCACGCATCAACAGATTGCTGATGAAACGGTGGCGGTTTATCACGAGATGCTAAGTTAACCTGAGTTGCCCCATGATATGAGCTTTTATTAAATTCTATTGAGGTTCAGTCATGATTTAGTCTTCACTAGAATAGAGGAAATCATGCTGAAAGATCATCTGGGGATACCTCTGAAAATCAGCGTCTTCAAGGTCAACTAGATGTGACACCATAAATTGAGGCACGAAGTCAATTTCGGGCAATTGTGACAATGGAAACCAAGCAAACTTGAGATTCCCTTCAACACTGGTAAATGCTGGATGTGCGGATTTAAATGGTGTTACAGGCTCAACGAGAAAATAATAGACATACGCGCGCATTCGAATGTCATCCTGTGGATTCTTATTCTGAGCGTGTCGCCATAAGTTTTCGGTGATAAATAACACACTTTCAGCATTTACAACCAAACCAATTTCTTCTATGAATTCCCGTTGGATACCAACTTGCAAAGTTTCGCCAGTTTCTAAGCCACCACCAACAACGCCCCATAGATCAGCATCAGCCATCGACTCCAATAGAATATGATTCTCCGATAGCAAAATGCCAGCAATTCGTATGCGTGTCTTCTCTAGAATATCCAATTGGTTAATATGTCATATGCTCCCTGACCTATACAATCTGCTCACGACTACTGATTAACCCTTAGACGAAACCGAGGTTAAGTTAAAGCCAGCCCTCGAAAAATGAAACGGGTAGCCATCTGTAGACCACCCGAATGATCATATCTAATCTTCTTTGAGGTTGAGAGCCAGCGAATTGATGCAGTAGCGTAACCCTGTCTTGTCGCGTGGTCCATCTTCAAAGACATGCCCCAGATGTGAGTCGCATCTACTACAAACAACTTCCACACGGCGCATCCCATGGC
>JANQRM010000671.1 GCA_028284565.1 Anaerolineae bacterium
TGACGCGCCCACGGAATATACATCGGGTAGCCGTGCATAACCGCCACATCCGTTTCTGCAAAGACTTGGTCAACGCGCAACCCATTGTTGTTGAGCAAATTTGCGACGTGTAAGCCACAAGTCACGGGATGGTTGGGGTCAATCTTACGAATGAGTTGGCACATATCCCGCACCCACGCTTGCCCCGCTGATGCAGAATGGGGATGAGCAAACAAGTCTGGCTCATTGCCCAAGTTCCACATCCAAATGGCATCATGATCTTTGTATTCACTGACCACAGTTTTGAGTAACAAGCGAGACGCAGACAAGGCTTCAGGATCGTGGAACATATTGCGATAAGAACTCTCGACGATCTTGCCATCGGTGAGAACTTGCCGAACACTAGGCGATGGGGGAGGCGCATCCGTATCGAGTAACCATCGTGGCGACCAATTGGGACCACTCATATGACCTGTAAAAAAGGTAACATCCAATTGCAAATTGCATTCCGATGCGATGTCACAGACTGTCCCAAAATCTCGTAGGCGGTCCACCGAGACCACATTCGATGTCGGTTGCCAATCATCCCATAACAAAAACAAACGCACGATATTCATCCCCAAACTGGCGATGATGTTAAATTCTTCACGGATTTCATCAGCATCAAAGTCCGACCACCAATACATAGCTTTACGGCGGGGCCAATAATTGACCCCCAAGACAAAGGGTTCTGACATCTTATTTATCCACACCTGTGATGACCACGCCCTGCATAAAGAAGCGTTGTGCGATGAAAAAGAGGGAGACGGGCAAAATTAAGCCGAGCAATGCGGTCGCTTGAATCAGTTGCGGTTGTTGGGAAAAGCGTTGATTGAATTGTTGAATCGCCACCGCAATCGGTTGGATTTCCGGTTCGCCCAGTGTGTAGATCATCGGCAAGAAGAAGTCATTCCATGCAAATACCAGATGGAATAAGCCGACGGCAACTATCACGGGCCACGATTGTGGAATAATCACCGAAATCAAAATGCGGAACGGACTCGCACCATCAATCATCGCGGCTTCGTCCAATTCACGGGGCAAGCCAAGGAAGTACTGTCGCATCAAGAAGACGTTATATCCATTCGCAAAGAAGTGTGGCACGATCAAGGGCAACCATGTTCCCGTCCAACCAATAGCACTGAAAAAGGCAAAGGTTGGCACCAGCATGACCTGCTGGGGTAACACAATCGTCGAGACCAAAATCAAAAACAGGATGCGCTTGCCGGGGATGGGGAAGCGCGCAAACGCATATGCCACACTAATTGACGAAATCAATGTCCCAATCACACCTGCAAAGGCAATAAAGCCCGTGTTAAACAGCAAGCGCGGGAAGTTAATCCGTTCCCATGCTTCTGGATAGTTCTCAAACTTGACTGATAGCTCATACACAGGGTCCAAATTGCGCCAGCGCACTTCTAATTCCACAGGTTCAGCGTCCGGATTCGCTGGGTCGATAAATACACTACTGCGCCGACTCTTTTCGATAATCGCCAATTCTTGAATGGAGCCATCGTCCATCGGGACTTGTAACAGCTCAACTTGTTCACCGTTATACTCAATCGTCTTCGGCTCGACAGGCAAAATCGGACCCGTCGCACTGGCTGTAATCTGCTCTTTATCTTTGAACGATGTAACCACCATATAAGCAAAGGGACTCAAATAGACCATCAAGATAATTGTGGCAAACAAAGTAATGGTTGCGCCTGCTCCAAGCCGAGCGAGTTGTTTGGAATAAAAGGGAGAGGTATTGATATTTGGATTTCGAGTAGCCATTAGAATAAATCTCCGCTTGCATAATAGACCCAGTAGCGCGCACTAAAGAACAATAGGAGCGTGGCGATCATGGTCAAGACGAATAGCAGCCATGCCAGCGTAGACCCATAGCCCATATCCAAAAAGCCAAAGGTTGTTCTAAAGAAATGAATATTGAAGAACCATGTTGATTGTCCGGGGAATCCCTCGCTCCCTTTGAGAATGAATGGGATTTCAAAGTAGCGAAACAGACCGATTACCGCCAAGACTAAGTTATAGAAAATCACTGGCGAAATCATGGGGAAGGTGATATGTCGGAAACGAC
>JANQRM010000683.1 GCA_028284565.1 Anaerolineae bacterium
TTCGTTGTTAGTTGGCGCATCTGTGTTTGATTTTGGTATGTGAAATGTTGGTTTCAATTTTTGCTGCCGGCAAGGCGAACTGTTTTTCGGCAAGTGAGCAGGCGGTTGTTGCCGTTTGTTGCCACACTTCTGCTGATAAGTAAGAAATTGGTTTGAATTCGATTTCAGATAGTTAGCGTGTCAGCAATTTAGCTATTTTTATGCTGGGTTGTTAACTTGCAAGCCTTATTAACAGCGTATCACAAAATGCGGTGGAATTGGGATGCAAATAGTGCGCGTAGACACTGCACTTCTCTGCCACTACACGGTCATAATTTATGCGGGATTTCAACATAGTAATTAGGAATTGACTTTGTTGATGACCTCTTCGACGAACATTTGGCGGATGTTGGGTTGTTCGGCATTGAGGATTTCGAGCATGAAATAATCGACTCCGATGTCGATGTAGGGTTGCATGGCTTCTCGCACTTGTTCGGGTGTGCCAACAAACGCGCCGTCGACTGTCCAGCCTGCATAGTGGGTGCGACCTTCACGTTCTGCACGAGCAATGGCTTCTTCTTTCGATTTGCCGAGTGATAATCGACAGAAACGTGTTTTGCGGATTGTCGAGAAGTCGCGTCCAATTTCGTTGCAGTGGGACTCCAGAATATCATGTCGTTCTTTGAATTCATCGAAAAGCACATCCGAGAGATTCCACCAATCGGCATATTGGGCGGCGTGACGCATGGTGGTCTTGCCTCCCCCACCGACCATGATGATGGGGACAGGGTTGGGCTTGGGTTCGCAGTAGGCATCTTGGATATGATAGTGTTCGCCTTGATAAGAGACCTTGCCCTCTTCTTCCCAGAGGCGACGGATGATTTCTAGTGTGTCCTTGAGTTGTTGTAGACGAATTTTGGCGGAGGGAAAGTCATAACCGTAGCCGATATATTCCGTATCTTTCCAGCCTGCGCCGATACCGAGAATGAAGCGTCCGTTGCTAAGGGTTTGGAGGGTCGCGCCCATTTTGGCGGTCAGTGCAGGGTTGCGATAACTTTGCCCGACAACGGATGAGCCGACTTCAAAGTCAGGATAGCGCGTGAGGAAGTATGCCATCGTTGTCCAGCATTCGTGCGTCGGCATATCTTCCCAGAAGAAGTGGTCGGTCACCCAAAGGCTTTTCACATACCCAGCTAAATCTGGCATGATTTCATCGTACTCTGTCTGCCACTGTTGGATTTTTCCTTTGACAGGACCGGGTGTGATGGCAAAGCCAAAATCGACCATGATGCTCTATTCTCCTCTGGCAGATGCCAGATAGTTGCGACAGGCAGGACCTACGATGGCTTCCTGTGTGATGACGATATAGCGTGCGCCTCGTGCTTGCCATTGTCGGGCGGCTTCTGGATTGCCGACGATGATACCGAGTACAACATCCGTTTTAAGTGTTGCCTCGACCACACGATCAATGTGTTCTTGGACGGTGGGATGTCCGGGATTGCCGGCGTGTCCGAGTGAGTGGGATAAATCGGAGGGTCCGATGAAGACGACATCCACCCCATCCACCGCGAGAATGTCGTTGATGTTGTCAACGGCTGTGGCAGTTTCGATATGAATAACGGAAATGGTTTCTTGGTTGGCTTTCTTGATGTAATCCGCATAGCCCATGGCTTGTCCAAAGGTCGCCGCCCGCGCGCCGCCTAATCCACGAATGCCACGCGGATGGTATTTCATCGACTGGATGGCTTGTTCAGTGGCTTCGCCTGTGTTGACCCATGGGATATGCACGCCTTGTACACCCACATCCATAAAGCGGAGGATGATATGGGGTTGGTTGGTCGTGACTCGTGCAAAAGGTGTGACATTGCGGAGTTCGACGGCACGTACCATATCTTCGAGGCGATTGGGGTAGATTGTACCATGTTCCCCATCGAAGATGATGAAGTCCCAGCCTTGATAGCCTAAAAATTCGGCGAGGCTGGCATCGGAGGTGCGGGTGAAACAACCGAAGATGGTTTCTCCGGCTTTGAGTTTGGCTTTGGCAGTGTTGTCACGCATGGGTGATTTCCTTTTGAGTAGATGGGTTGATTAGCGATAGCCGAGATTTTCGAGGTATTCTCGATTACGAATGGCACTTTCCATCACATTGACATTGGGGTCATCGGCGATGATGTCTTGTTCGATGATTGCCCAGCCATCGAAGTTAATGTATTTGAGGACATCCAATAAGCCAGCAAAATCGACAGAGCCTTGTCCGATTTCTGGGAAGACACCGATTTCGACACCTTTGAAGTAATCCCATTCATTGTCGCGGACTTGTTGGAGTTTATCGCCATCACATTCT
>JANQRM010000692.1 GCA_028284565.1 Anaerolineae bacterium
AACCTTGAATCAAGATGCTGTCTTCGATGTGTTTTTGGAATTGGTATTGAAAGTCGTTCCAAGCGATACCATCAATATCATGCTTATTGAAGGGGCAGATGCTGTCGTCTATCGCAATTGGGGATATGAGAAATTCTTGCCAGAAAACATGAATCCTCAAGGCGCGCGGATTCCCATTAAGGATGCACATCCGCTCAACACCATGATGAAAACCACTGCGCCTTATCGCATTGGCGATGTCACCAAAGCAGATGGACAATGGGTAACAACCGAATATTCTAAATGGACGAAATCCTTCCTTGGCGTGCCCTTGATATTAGGACAAACTGTGATTGGCTTTATCAATTTAGATAGCCAACGTGTAAATCATTTTGATGAGCAAGATGCCACGAACTTGCAAGTCTTTGCGGCGCAAGCGGCAGTTGCGATCCAAAATGCCCAATACGTCAATCAAATTGAATCCGAAATCGCGGACAGTCGCCGTGCAGAGATTGCCGAGCGTGATCAACGTATCCTCGCTGAAGCCCTCCGCGACACCTCCGAAGCCATTAACCAGACGCTCGATTTAGAGAATGTCATGCGTCAAATCCTTGCCCAAGTCGCACGGGTGATGCCACCCCATCAAACAGTCAATTTGATGCTCTTAAATCCAGCCGACGACTCGCAGGTCTGGCGACGCTATGCCCGCGAAAACCGAGATGGCGAATGGGTTGTCACAGACTCCGATGAGGTCTTTCGAGTCGAGTCGATTCCTAACTTGCAACGGATGCAGATGTGGGGCAAACCCCTCACCATCCCCGACACATCTAAGGATGACCGTTGGATTAATCGCAAGAAATCGAACTGGATTCAATCCTACGTCGGGACTCCAATCCTCAGTGGTGGAGAAACCATCGGCTTTATCAACATGGGCAGTGAGATTCCCAATGTCTTCAATGAACGTCATGCAGACAGACTGCGTGCATTCGCCAATCAAGCGGGGATTGCCATTCATAATGCCCGCCTCGTCGCCGATTTAGGAGCGCGGGTGGTTGACCAAACCCAAGCCACCGAATTTGAGCGAGCCAAACTCGATGCCATTTTGAATGCGATGAACGATGGCGTAATCTATCGAGATGCCGATGACAATGTAGTCTATATCAATAAAGCCCTTGTAGAGCTAACTGGCTATACAGAGGGTGAGTGGAAAGACGGTTCTGCGGATTCACGTATCGTGACAATGAACTCAGAAGAATTGGAACAATTGAATCAGCGCATCGAGAAAACGCTGAAGAAGCGGGGCGTGTTCCGCCACGACTACCCCTTAATCCGTAAAGATGGCACTGAATTTATCGCCAACCTCACGCGAACCGAAGTGAAGGAATTCGACGGCACACGGCTCGGTGTGGTAATCGTCGTACGCGATATTAGCCACGAAAAACGCCTTGAATCGCAAAAATCACGCTTTATCGCCAACGCCTCCCATGAATTACGCACTCCGATTGCCAATGTAAAGACCCGCCTCTATCTGATGCGTCGCAAGCCAGAAAAATTGAATGAATATCTGGATGTAGCCGAATCCGTGGTGAATTGGATGCATCGCATGGTCGAAAATCTCTTCGATTATTCACGCTTTGAACGGGGTGTCATCCAACTCGATTACAAACTGCTGTTTCTACAAGATATACTCAATGAAGTTCTGTTGCATCAAGAAGTCGTCATGAGGCAAAAGAACATTACGCTTAAGCGAGAAATTGTTCCCACTCCCATTCCGATGCGCGCGGACCCGTTACGCCTGCGTCAGGTGTTGGACAACCTGATGAACAACGCCACCCGCTACACAGTAGAAGGTGGAAAAATAGCCCTGCGGACATTCTTGGATGATGGTGATATTGTGATTCAAGTGGCGGATACCGGAACTGGCATTCCTGAAGAAAATCTTGATGATTTGTTCCAGCCCTTCTTCCGCACAGAAGATAGCTCAGGTGCAGGGCTTGGCTTGAGTATCGTCAAAGAGATTGTCGAACGACACGGCGGCAACATTACCGTAGCGAGTGAAGTGGGTGTCGGCACGACCTTTACCATGACTTTCCCCTTGTTACCCTCTGCCACAGAGGATGACGACTTGTGAGTTATTCTGCAATGCAATTGGCAGAAGCCTTCATCCAAACGGGGGAATTAGCCGACGCAGTCGATGCACTGAATCAACATCTCAGCGAACATCCAACAGATGTGATTGCCTTACGCTATCGTGCCAATGTCCTCTTGCGTTTGGGGGATACCCATCATCTTGAGCAAGCCCGCACAGATAGTCAAGTGATCATGGAACCGAGTGCCGATGACTGGACACGCTTATCTGTGATTCATAAACGCCTAGATGATCTTGACTCGGCTATTCAGGCGATGCAATCTGCTATCAAGTCCTATCCTGATGATGCCCGATTGATTGAACGCCTACTCAATCTCTATGTCGAAAATAAAGACATCGCATCCGCCCTCGATCTGCTCAACCAACAACCAGAGACATGGCAATGGTCGCAATGGAGAGGGGATTTACACTCCATCAACGCTGATGACCCACAAGCCATCTCCGCCTATCAAAATGCCCTTGCTCAAATTGACCAACTCCCATCTTCACCCCATGTTGAAGCCATGCGCGCCCGCCTCCTCCTCGTCTTGGGACATGCCTATCGACGTACACGCCAGATTGATTCTGCGCGTCAAGCCTATAGTGATGCCAAAGCCATCATCCCCAACGACCTCAGCATCGACTTCAATCTCGGCTTGCTCGTGGCACTCGAAGGCGATACCGAACTCGCAATCGAACTCTGCCATCCCATATGGGACTCTGCCAACCCTATCTTGCAATCCACGATGCGCGACACCCTCCTTGCTAATCCTATCTACCAACCCCTCGTCGAGACATTGGGAATCGAAAACCAATCCCCACCTTAATCATGTAATTACGATAATCTGTTGTCTATTATCTGACACCTAACCATCTTAAAATGACGCACTTCCTATTGGTGAGATGGCAACGATGGACTACAATCGCGTCAAGAAACATTCTGTCAACTAGCCTTAAGATGGTAATGATTCCCGAACCGCCCATCAATCAAGACGATACGCATCCGACTCAGCCCGTGATGTTTGAGGATACCCAACCGACGAATCCCTTTCGTATGGACTTGTCGCAATCGTCATTTTCGGCGACGCAGTGGCTCCTGATGGGCGTGATACTTATCACTAGTATTTCCCTCTTGGTGACACTCAGCATCCTTCTATCGCCTGCACCTGCTGACGAAACAGCCATTGCCGAATCGACAGCTCTCATCACCCTGCGTTATGACGGACAAATCGAGACCTTCCAATCGTCTGACAGTACGATTGAGGATTTATTGGAAACACGCGGAATCGAACTCACCGAAGCGGATGCTATCTCGCATCCCCTGAATACCTTCCTGACGGATGGATTGCTCATCACGATTGACCATGCACGAGAAGTCGAACTGACAATTGATGGGGAGATGCAATATCTCCGCACACCCCTCGACAACCCTGCCGAAATTCTGGCACATGCTAGCATCACTCTCCAACCCACAGACCGTATCTGGATTGATGGCACAGAAACGGATCGTACGCTCTTATCCTCATGGTCTGTACCTGCTTCCATCATTCGCATTCAACGCGCCGTAGAGATAACTATTCTCGATGGCGACGACCTCACGACGCTCATCACGAGTGCCAATACCGTCGGCGATGCGCTCTTTGAAGCTGACATTACCATCTATCTGGCAGATCGAGTCCTCCCCGATGTCAGCACACCCTTGACGAGCAACCTCACGGTCACAATTGAGCGCGCCGTGCCAATTTTGCTGGAATTGGATGGTGTCACTGTGGAGACTCGCACACTCGGCGAAACCGTGCGGGATGTGCTGGCAGAAGCGGAAGTCCCCTTGTTTGGGTTGGACTATGTCATTCCAGATGAGGATGCCCCTGTCAGCGAAGGCATGACGATTCAAGTGGTGCGTGTGACCGAAGAAACCATCGTGACGGAGGAGACCATTCCCTTCGAGACGGTCTATGAAGCCGACAGTTTCATGGAGCTGGATAACCGTGTGGTGCGTCAAGCTGGGGCAGACGGTGTCCAGCAAATCACGACACGCATTCGATATGAAAACGGAGTCGAGGTCAATCTAGAAGTTATTAACAATGAGCAAGTTGTCTCGCCTGTGAATGCGGTCGTGGCTTATGGGACGAATATCGTCTTACGCCCGATTGACACGCCAGAAGGTCCACGCGAGTATTGGCGACAATTGCGTGTCTATGCGACGAGTTATCATCCCGAAGCCTTAGGAGGAGATGATGTCACCGCCATCGGTATGACCTTGGAAAAAGGTGTTGTGGGTGCGAATCCCAACCTGATTCCCTATCGTACGAATGTCTATGTCCCCGGCTATGGCACAGGCATCATCGCGGATACAGGTGGCGCGCGCAGTTCACCCTATTGGATTGATTTAGGTTATAGCGACGAGGACTTTGAGGGGTGGCATTGGTATGTCGATATTTACCTGCTCACCCCTGTGCCGAGTGATATAGATTACCTGCTCCCCGATTGGCGACCCATGCGCGGACTGCCCGATAACGGCTAGGCAGTCGCTTCGGCAGGTTTGGGCTTTTCCTCTTCTTCTGGTGGTTTGAGTTCACTCTCGACGAATATCCAGCCAAGTATTGCACTCAAGAAGCTCAGTCCTGCGCCGATAAACATCATTAATTGAAAGGTCTCAACAAAGGAGGTCTTAATCGCCATATCCACGGCTTCTACTTGTGATTCATCCACACTATCTGGGATTTGTGCGCCCGCGAGGTTCTTGGCTTCTTCTTCGATAAGTTGTGTCTCAGCGGATTCGCTCAGGTCAATGGCTTGTACGCTAACGGTTAAGGATTGACTAAAGAAGACAAGCGCAATCCCGCCCATTATGGCATAAGCTAGCACCTGTGATGAACGGGACATCGCATTGTTAATCCCAGAGGCAAT
>JANQRM010000698.1 GCA_028284565.1 Anaerolineae bacterium
ACAGCATTAGCGTCACTAGTTTCGCGTGCAATGAAGGCTTGTTGACTTTGTTGGAAAATGAAGAATGAGAGGATACTAGCACCAATCGCAGCGAGTACCAGCACAAAAACGATAAAACGAAGGAGCAGTCTTCCGCGACGCTCTAATCGCTTTTGTTGCTCTGCTCTTATACGCTCTTCTTCTTCCTCACGTAAACGCTCATCAATACTCGCCTCGACATAAGCTCTTTCATCACCTGTCAAAGCTACAGTTGTCGTATTAATCCAGTCCTCAAACTGCAAGAGACGACCGCCTCGCAGAAGAAAACTGCTGTCCCGATTGGATTCAACCCATTCGGTCGCAGAAGCCGATAACAGGCGTTGCAATCGAACATCTTCACGACTTTCGTCAAGCCAATCACGTAGACGTTTCCATTCACGGATCAAGGCTTCATGGGCAACCTCAACCGTAGGTCCGCGTGTGACGGGGTCTCGGTCATACGTCAACAGACGATATTTGCCGTAAGTATCAATAATTTCGCGCATGATATCTTCATTGGGGGATGCCGAAATGATCTCGCTTTGTAAAGCACGACGACGGGTGTCTTCTGTACCTTCACCGAGGGTTACGAGGCGTAGAAATAGTTGACGTGTGGCTTCCTGATGATCTTCATCAAGATCAACATAAATTTCCTCCGCACGACGCGCCAATGCACCCAAAACTCCACCAATTTCTTGGTAAGCATCAATTGTGAGAATTTGCCCATCTCGCCGCTCAAATAACTCTGTTAAGGCATATTGCAGCATGGGGAGAACACCGGGTTGATCAGTTACTTCCGATACGATTTGTGCTGCAAGACCTTGCTGGAAAAATACTTTGACTGCACGCGCTGGAGCGGTAATCGCACGTTCCATTTCATCGATAGTCATGGGAACAACAACTTCGGTTCTCTGCTGCATCAATTGGCTAAAATCTTGCACCATCAATGGACGATCGTAAAAGTCCGCACGCAAAGTGACAATAACCCTCAGTCTGCTATCTTCGGCTTTAATCGCATACTGAATATTGTTGAGAAGTTGTTGACCTTCTTCAGGGTTTGATTGAGTAAAAACTTCTTCAAATTGGTCGATAACGATAACTAACTCGCTATCGTCCTCTTGGGGTAAAATTTCATTGATTACTTCATGTAGCCCTGATGGTGAGGTCTTGATTCGTTGCTGAATATCCTCAGTTGCATTTGCCGCAACACTTAAAATTGACGATTCAATTTCATGAATAGGGTGGATACCCGGTAACATCTCAGTGATAAACCAATCTTCCGAACCCGGTAGACCCCCTGCACGCAAAGACGGCAAAACACCGGCTTTAACCACACTAGACTTACCACTACCACTTGGGCCCACAACTGCCAAAAATCGTGCATATTCATGTTCTTCATTCATCCGTGTCAACAAGAGCTTGATGAGAGCCTCACGTCCATGAAAATCATCTGCATCACTTTCCTGGAAGGCACGTAAACCCTTATATGGATTTTGGATATTCTCGGCTGCATCTGCAGGCATCAAATAGCCAGATGTGGTACCCGTAGCCCAATCATCAATCTCGATATTTGAGGCACTCATACCACCGGGACCAACACCTGTTTCTGTTACAGCTTGCTTAAACGCAATTGCAAATTCGATGATATCATTGAATCGCTCATCAGGATTTTTGGCGGCTGCTTTCTGCAAAACGGAGTGAATCACGTCTGGGAAATCAGGGATTGGCGGCATGGGTTCATTCACATGCTTGATGAACAGTGCAACTGAAGACTTTGCATCTGGATATACATGCTGCCCTGTCAGCATCTCGTAAACCACAAGTGACATACTATACTGGTCAGATTTTGACGTAATCTTTTCGAGATTAATTTGCTCTGGGGACATATATCCAGCAGACCCCATAACTGAACCGTGATGTTGTGTGCCTTCTCCCACTGTGTCCTTTGCAATGCCAAAGTCAGTTAGAAATGCGTTTTGGCTCTGGTTATCATCTGGCTCATCTAAGAGGATGTTCGCTGGCTTTACGTCTCGGTGCACAATACTATTACGATGTGCAACAGATAGGGCAGCCGCAACTTGGCTCAACATTCTGGCGACACGCCTAGGGTGCCATGGACCTTCCTCGCGTAAAGAATCTCGTAAAGTCCCCCCACGCAGCAAACGCATGACCAAGTAGGCACCACTCGGTTCACGCCAGTAGTCGAATAAGGGAACAATATGTGGATGCTCCAAGCGTGCT
>JANQRM010000701.1 GCA_028284565.1 Anaerolineae bacterium
ACTGAGTGGCGCATCCGCAACACAAGGGAGACAAGAAATCCGCCATGAATATATTGATGGCAAGCGCAGAAGCTGTACCCTTTGCAAAAGTCGGGGGCATGGCAGATGTGGTCGGGTCATTACCCACAGCCTTACAGGAGTTAGATGTCGATGCACGGGTAATTATGCCCGGTTACGGCTTAATCGACCATCAAAAATACAATATTAGCCATCTATTCAATTTTGAATTCTCACATCGAACAGGCACGAGCCAAGTCAGTGTGTATACCTGTGTGCATAATGAGATTCCGTTCTATTTCGTGCAGGGATGGCCCTATTTTGGCGAAGAAGGTGAAGTCTACACGACTTGGGATTGGGATGTCCCGCGCTTCATCTTTTTTAATCAGATGGTCATGGCAACTGCGTGGGAGCTGAATGAACGCTTAGGCTGGATGCCGGACGTGATTCATGCTCATGATTGGCATACCGGACTCTTGCCCTTTTTGCTAGCCGAAAATCGCAATCAATTCGGCTGGTCAGAGGTTGCTTCGGTGATGACTATCCACAATATCGCCTATCAAGGCAATGGTGTAGGTGGCTTCTTGTGGGATGCGGGAGTCGGCAGTCGGTATCATCCCGAACTCAATTATCACGATTTGAATGACAACTTGTTGGGAATTGGTTGCGCCTACGCCGATAAAATCACCACTGTCAGCCCACGTTATGCGACTGAGATTCAATATCCCTACGCTGGCTATGAATTAGCTGGAATAATGAGAGACCGTGCAGATGATTTGGTGGGTATTCTCAATGGGCTAGATGTAGACCTTTGGAATCCGGAAATCGATCCCAAGCTCATCTCGAATTACAATGCCGAGAATTTTGAAAGCCAACGTCCCATCAACAAACGTCACTTGCAAGCCTATTCTAACTTACCCATCAACGACGAAGTTCCTTTGGTTGGGATGGTGACACGACTTGCCACACAAAAGGGCTTAGATTTAGCTTTGCCAGCACTTCGGCAAGTTCTCGTGGATACGGATATGCAATTTGTCTTGCTGGGGACAGGTGAACCGGATATTGAATTTGGAGTCTGGCGATTGTGCCAAGATTTCCATTGGAAAGCCCGTGCCTTCCTCCAATTTGATGCAGCCCTCGCCCAACATATTTATGCCGGAAGCGACATCTTCTTGATGCCCAGCCATTTTGAACCTTGTGGGATGGGACAGATGATGGCAATGCGCTATGGGTCCTTACCCCTAGTCCGAGAGACAGGCGGATTAGCCGATACGGTGGCGAATTATGACAATGGCAATGCTGATGTCGGGACAGGCTTTGTCTTCTCTTGGGAAGAAGCAGACGCTGTGGAGGGTACGCTTCGTTGGGCGGTACGTACCTATCAAGATAAGCCAGAGGCATGGAAACGGATGCAGAAACGCGGAATGCAGACCGATTTCAGTTGGACAAAAAGTGCCAATGATTATACAGGCCTATATCAACAAGCTATCGACAAAACGAAAGTGAGACCAAGCTATGAGAGTTAAAGCCGTTATCCTCGCTGGTGGCAAAGGAACGCGATTGGGTTCATTGACAGTCAAGCGTGCCAAGCCTGCCGTACCCTTTGGTGGGAAATACCGCATCATCGACTTTACCCTCAGCAACTGCGTCAATTCCAATATCTTTGATGTCCTCATATTAACTCAGTATCGTCCGCACAGCTTAAATGATCATATCGGCAAAGGTCGACCATGGGATCTAGATCGTACCTTCACGGGCGGTGTGTTATTACTCCAGCCCTATCAAGGCTTCTCCGACACTGACTGGTACGCTGGCACAGCCGATGCCGTAACTCAAAACCTGAGCTTTGTTCGTCATGGGCGACCTGATTACGTGATTATCCTCTCTGGCGACCACATTTATCAGATGGACTACGACATGCTGGTTCAATATCATAAAGACAAAGGGGCAGATGCCACGGTCTGTACGATTCGTGTCCCTATGGATGAAGCAAGTCGGTTCGGGATTTTGGACGTAGAAGCAGATTATAAAGTCAAAGCATTTGTCGAGAAACCTGCCAATCCACCTGGCAACCTCGCCAGCATGGGAGTCTATATCTTCAACTATGATGTCCTAGAAGACGCGCTCCTCACCGATACCGCCAATAAAGACTTCGGAAAAGATGTCATCCCCTATCTGCTAGATAGCAATAAGACAGTCTATGCCTATGACTATGGTGGCTACTGGATTGATGTAGGGACAGTTGATGCCTATTGGGAAGCGCATATGGATTTACTTGCTTCCCCACCCTCGCTGAATTTAAATGACCGTACATGGGTCATTCATACCCGCAGCGAAGAACGCCCGCCAGTCAATATCCAAGCCAATACCACAATCAATAACAGCCTGATTACCGACGGAGCCGTCATTTCTGATGGCGCGACG
>JANQRM010000012.1 GCA_028284565.1 Anaerolineae bacterium
TAATTGTTTAGGCAAAAATTGTTCGATCCCCCTCAACTCGAATTGTTCAGCCTCGGCTTGTTCGTCTCGTCCAGCTTTTTGTAGTTCGACGATACTCTCACGACGTTTCTTCGCTTCTTTTTGCAGAATTTTCATCACTGCATCAGCATCCAATTCTAATTGCGAGTCCACTTCTTCTTGTTTAATCACACTTGTCACCAGCCGAATGGTATCCCGTCGTTGGGTATCTCTGTTCCGCATGGCTTCTTTTAGCGCATTTTGCAACTCTGCTTTGGGGTTATCCATGTCCCTCATATCCTAATTAGATACTCAATCTCGATTATTATTCTATCACAGGTGTCGCCTGAATAGTGTTATCGACATATTCTCCCATCAGGGCTGTCGTAATCTTATTCGATAAAACGCGTGGATGAACTCCTTGCACACGCATATAATTATCGGTATAACCAACATTCGTAAACCCATCATTTGATGCTCCAGTCACTTGCTCCCAGAGTACAGATTGGGTCTTACCAACCAATTGTTGAGCAAAATCCCGTTCCATAGTGTCAGATAGAGAAAGCAAGCGCGCACTTCGAGCTTTCTTAATTTTATTGGGAACTTGCCCCTTCATCTTAGCTGCGGGTGTGCCGGGACGCACACTGTAGCGGAAGACATGCAAGCCAGCAAAGTCCATCTCTCGAATGAAGGCTTCGCTAATTGCAAACTCCTCTTTTGTTTCGCCCGGAAAGCCCACAATCACATCCGATGTGATACGCATATCAGGAATCATCATGCGCGCTTGTTCGACCAGCTGACGAAATTGTGCCTGTGTTGTATGTCGGCGCATTCGTCGTAAGGTTGCATCACAACCGCTTTGCAAAGGCAGATGCAAATGGCGACAAATTCGCGGATTATCCCACAATTCAAAAAAGTTCTCCGATAAATCCCATGGTTCAAGAGATGACAAGCGGATACGAGGCATATCAGTGGCATGTAGCAGAGTTTCCGTTAATTCCGTCAATCCATTCGGATAGCCCAAATCATGACCATAACTCCCCAGATGCACCCCTGTCAACACAATCTCTTGATAACCCATTTCTTGGAGCATTAGCACTTCTGCGACAATTTCTTGTATAGAGCGACTGAGTCCTTCTCCTCGTGCGATGGTTGTTACACAGAATGTACAAGCATTATCACAACCATCCTGCACCTTGACGAAAGCACGAGTTCGTCCCAGCAATCCCATGGTATCTCGTTCCACAGGTTCTTGATCAAATGGTTCAAGCGGTTCACCTGTGATGGTTGAAACAAGAGCTTCTTTTTGTTGATTATCCAAAACACGCGACACACCCGGCAATACTGCAATCTCCTTTGGCGAAATTTGTGCATAACAGCCCGTGACCGTGATTTCACCATCTTCATTTTTACGATGAAAATCCCTAATCCACTTCCGACTCGTTTTCGTCGCTTCGTTGGTCACTGCACAGGTATTCAAAACAAAATAATCTGCCTCAGCAGGGTCAGCAACAATCTCATGACCTTGTACTTGCAATTGCCGTGCCATCGTATCAATTTCACTTTGATTCAAACGACAGCCGATCATTTTCAAATGGACTTTCATGTTTGTGTCCCTATCATGTGTGGGCTGAAGACAATCATATTATCAAAACGAACGACTGTCCCAGTGCCGAATTGCGAGGTTTGCGCTACCATCGCCAACTGTCCGTTGGGAATGGTTTCATCGATTAATGTATTAACCATACGCCCTTCGATACATTCTCCACCTGAAAAGGTACTAATCGCATTCGGGTTATTTGGGATACACAGGTCAACTTGTTCATCGTTGATGAAGAACTGGAATTGATCGCCCCGCCCAATAATTCGAATCGTGTTTTTCTCGCTGATACCTGTATTGATAAGTGGCGATTGTACCCATGCACTGAGTCGCTTTTCTTCACCATTATCAATCCGCCAGACGGAGTAAAAGCCATCACTGCTGATGAGGAACTTGTAGTGATTGATGCCTTCAGACCGAGTGCGAGTTGGTAAGACTAGCCGCCATGTTCGCAATGCTGGAACCAAATCCTCCATGCCGCAGAGAATGACTAAAGGCAAATCACAAGATAACGACTGCTCTGTTTGCAGGCGAAAGATAATCCCAAAGCCATTGTCTTCAATGCCACCAATCGCACCAGCCTCCACCTCAACATCAAAATCGACATAATGCGGGCTACTCGCTGACCATGCCACAGACCCTGCCTCATCTACGCCAATCGTTAAACCCCCATCGCTAATGCGCGCTTCCAAACGTCCATCATACTGTTGCCATTCATCGGTAAAGCCATCAAATGCCGACACATACAACAAATCGCCCGCTCTACCTTCCAAAATCGGTTGGTAACGTGACATAGGTTCGTACAACAGATTGACGACTATCAATAATCCAAGGAGGAGTAAAATGATGAAGAATCCACGGTTTTTCGAGGATAATGACTTCTGTGGCAATTCATCATGTTCAAATGATGATTCCAAATGAACCTCAAGTACAAATTCGTTAGCAGAGTGGCAAAATTCTATCATAGGGATTATTCATACGACAACGATTAGTTCTCATCAAGGGTTCGTAGCAATTCTTGAGCATCAATCGCAACAGGCGCATACATTTCAGCAACTCGCTCTAACAAAGGTCGGGCTTCGGCATCATGTCCCATCTCCACCAAAACATGCGCTTTATCAAATAAAATCTGAGGATTATCTGGCGCAAGTGAGAGAGCTTCTTCAATATGTGCTAACCCCGCCAATGAATCACCTGTAGCATGTAAAGCCCAGCCATAAGCCGACAACAATTCAGGATCATCCGGCTTTTGGCGGAAGGACTCAGCAAGCGACGTTAAAATTTGTTTCGGGCTACGATAGGCTTCTTCAGTATAAAACGTCTCCAACAACTGCGAAAATTCTGGCGATTCATTCGAGACTGTAACAGCTGTATCCAACCAAAACTCTGCATCTTCGATTTGCCCCACCAAGCGATAAGCATTCCCTAATTCGGCATACAACCCTGCATTCTCTGATGACAAACTCACAGATTTCAGAAATGCACCCAAACTCCCATGAAAATCACCTTCTATCCGGTACGATAGCCCTTGCAGATAGTAAATCTCAGGATTGTCCACTTCCAATAAGACAGCTTGGTCCAGCCAATCTCTCCCCTCTTTGCTTTGTTGAATCCGCGAAAAGCCCAAATACGCCATCGCCAATGGATTAGGATAGGCAAAATAAGTCGCGGTCCGAAACGCCAACTCTGCATACGACCACAAGCCCTCTTGACTCAGCATGATACCAATAACAAGGCTTTCATCGCCATTTCGATAATGTTCCATCAGTCGACTAGCCAGCGCAAAGTAAGGACTAGTGGGTGGAATACGTGGGAAATAAGTCACTACATCCTGAGAATTATGGACAATCTTCAACAAACCCAATTGGTAATTCACCCAATCATCATCAGGATTTTGCAACCACAATTTTTCCAATGTCGCTTGGGCAGATGTCCAATCTTGTATCTGTAGTTGTGCTTCTGAAATCCGACGCAATAAATTGAGGTCGGCAACTTCATTGCGGATGGTCTCCCAGAATAACAATGCCCCATGTGTATCCCCCATCTGCCATGATACATTACCTGCGGTTTGAAAGAGTTCTACAGTCCAACCCTCTTGTTGAGCTTGTACTTGCACTTGATACAATGCCTGCACCCAATACTGCCGACTTTGATTGGCGATACGCAATTGTGATGAGTCCGCAGTTATCACCTTTGTTGGCAATACAAAATCTGCGTTCTGCGAAGACTGAGCCAAATTACTTAGCAAAAGTCCCATCGCCCCTAAATAAATCAGCAGTACCCCAATGGATACTGCTTGTTTAATACTCAATGTTTTCATGTATCACAATCATGAAATGTGCGTTGGCAAATCATCCAGATTCGGGTCGGCAGGTTTTTCACCATTCAATGCCATCGTCACCAATTCTTCCACTTCATCAGGTGTAAATGGTTTAATGAGATAACTATGAATATTCTGCAACTTCCCAATCAAGCGGTTTGCGGGGTCGCCATACGCAGTAATGACAATAATCGTGGGCAATGTCGGATTGGATGAGCGTTCCAGCACATGCTTGATATTATCAAGAAGTTTCCAGCCGGGCATATCGGGCAAACCAATATCTAATAGGATGAGTTGAGGTTCGATTTGTTGGAATTTTTCTAATGCTTTGTTACCATGCGCCGCCACCTGCACAATCAATCCCATATTCTCTAAGGTAACTTGAATCACCTCAGCCAGTTCTGTTGTATCTTCGACAACTAAGATTGGACGGTTACGGTCTAGTGGAGGTCCAATTTGCATAATTGACTCTGTCTCTCGTTGATAGTCATCTTGCGTAGGCGAAGCATCCTGATTATCGTCGTCACCCCGACCTTCTGCTTCAATATTCACCATTGGATTCAATCCAGTTTGACTCACAGGTGACTTTAGCACTTGGCTATCCGAAATCCGTGGCATTGCGGAAGTATGTAACGGACTAGGGGGTTCTTGCGGGTCAGATGGGTCAGGTTGCCCCTCAGCCATATTGTTAATTTCTATTGTATGCTCACTCATCTTGCACATTGCCTCAATTAGAACAGTGCGAAACGATTAGAATGATTAGTCTATTATAACACACTGTTGTGCTTTGACCTGCCCCTACTATAACGCCAATTTCGCAATAATTGCCTTAAGGTTGAGCAAGCGTCAGCTAATCACATGGAGCAACACAAAGGGATGGGTCTACCCCACCAAAATCAGAATATGTTATGCTCTGAATAGAACTCATTGACCCAACTAAATGATGATGCGTGTCTTACTTTACTTACTCCTATTTTTAGCAATAAAGTCCAGTGTCGTGACCCACGCACAAATTATTGAGATTCAACAGCAATGTTCCGCGGGCATTCAGCCGATGAATTCAGCATTTACAGGTGAAGGCTTGCTGATTACAGCTTTCGACAGTACGAGTATGTGGGTATATGATATTGATCGTCAAACTCGCTATCCTTTGCCTGATACCTCACCCTGCACAGGAAATTGTCACCTTTCGCCTGATGCTCGCTGGCTGACCTATTACAATGCTGAAACCGACTCAATTGGCAAGATGCGACTCAACGGCACAGAGCGTACCTTTATCGCACGAAACGTCGCGGAAGTTGAATGGTGGAGTAATAATCACGTTCTTGTGTGGACAACCGTTTACGAAGCGTATTTGCAAGACCTTGACAATCCTCTCAATATTCTAAATTTGCCCACTCAATCCACCATATCCATACAACCCGATGGAGATTGGGCAATCGCCTTAGAACAATTTGAGGACACCTTCTACAAAGTCATACTCCAATTAGGCATAGAGACCAGTTCATCAACATTCCTATCAAGTGACACGGCATTTTTTAATGCAGGGCATTGGTCACCCGATGGCAGTTGGTATGCATATCTCTCACGAGGCGCATTCGATGAAGCCAGTGGCATCGCAGGAGCAGAAGTTTTTGCCATCCAACCCGGAAGTGCCATCCCTCAGCAATGGACATTTCTCACCTCCAACTACGGCGCAGTCCGGATACAAGGTCACGCCGTTGATGGACTCAGTTGGTCACCAAACAGCCAATATCTCGCCTTTTGGGTGACGGAATTACTCGGCTCGGATGTCGAGAACGATCTTGGACAAGCTGTCATCCATCTACTTGATATTCAATCGGGTCAACTCACGGCATTTTGTGGTTTCGCCACAAACGAACACACCCCCAATCCACCACGTCTGATTTGGTCCCCAGATAGCAAAATGATCGCTTTCGGAGGCAATATTCCGGGGGATGATAAAGGCTATCTCCTCCTTGCACTCGATATCCAAACAGGCTTCATCACCGAACTCAGCAATGGAATCTTTCCAGTATATGGCTCGCCAGATGTTATCGCATGGGGATATGCACCATGAGCAAATTACTCCAACTCTGGCGCGCCCTCATCAACACCCCACAGACATCCCCCATATTTCGTCGCGCTTTTATGCTTAGCCGACGCTATATGCAAGTCATGGATGTCCCAGAACTCCCACCAATCAACCTATGGGAAGGCTTTCAAAAATTCCTCACACGTATCATCAGCATTCTTGGCGGAGTCGGCTTTCTAATTGGTGTCGCCTGCTTATTGCCCTTCGTCGCCTTGCTGACAGTTACCTCAGCCTTTGTCTATGGCATTCGTTGCGCCGTCCAAACCAGTGGCAATATCGCTAATGAGCGCGAACGTAAAACATACGATTTACTCTGCGTCCTCCCACAAGGACAATTCGGTATCAACTGGTCAGTCTGTGCAACCCACATCCGACGCTATGAAAACTTTGAAACCTTCCGTCAAATCTTTCGTGGATTGACTTATCTACTCATTATCGGAGTCGTCTTACTCATTGCCATCATACTAATGAATCTTGGTGATACACCCTCTTCAACCCGCAATTATGATGGCGTATATTCTGTGATCCAAAATGGAACCCATCTTATTGCTATCTCGATTGGTCTCTACCTCAACTTCATGCAATCTGTCGTTGTCGGCAGTTTAATTGGCATCATCGTTCCCACCTATACAGAGAACCGACTCGATGCTCAGATGTACAGCGTCATGGGCTTCATGACGATTCAGGTCTTTGTCTACGCTCTATCCCTCTTCCTCAGCTTGATGGTCGCACCACTGCTCATTTTGAATCTTCAACTCACAGTTTGGCTAGAAACTGGCACTCAAGCATGGACATTGCTCATTATCTTTGGGATGATCACCGAGATACTCACTCGTATCTTGTGGATACATGCTCGCCATCGATTACATCCTGAATCGAGTGAAATTCAGACCATTCATCTGTTTGCTTCGTGGGAGTAACAATCCTTGCTAACGTGGAAGTTGTGGGAGCAACTACAATCACCACCCACAAATCATCCCTTATTTCATCAGGTACAACATCATGCCACTCCACAAATCCGCTTTTGGAAATGGCGCGTCCTGATTATTCTTGGACTCTTTGCTGTTTTTCTCATTAATCCCAATCTTTTTGTCCCTGTATTGCTTGTTATCCTCCTTGGATTTCCACTTGTATCGTCTACCTTGAATAGAATCATTCACACATTGGATGTCACCCTCAACTTATTCAACATCGCCAAGATGGAACTGCTCCCTTACTGGGTGTGACACCACACGGCACTTGGAGGAGTTATTGGGCGATTGTCACCGGAATCCTATATCAGAATAGCAACCTACCTCAGCAATATCGGCAAATTCAACGCCTTATTTGGATTGTCACACTCGGAAGTTTGATATTTATCTTAGCGAATGGCTTGTTGCCTAATTCTCAAAGCGGGGAAGATTCACTTAACATTGCCATCATTGCATTGTTGTGGAGTGGGCTGTTGTGGATAAATGCGATTCAGTCGATGATACTGAGTTCGTTGATTGGCTTGGTTGTTGGTTCAAATACCAGAACCCATTTCGATGGGCAGATGCTCAGCGTAGCCAGTTTTATCAGTCTTCAAGCTCTGTCCTATGGGAGTGTCATCCTGCTCATCGGCTATCTCCCCTTGCTGATTGATAACTTAAACATACCCATCCTATCCCTAACATAATCGTTGCAATCTGCGCCTTTGCGCTATTCTTGGGGATACGAGAGCTAGCAATACAAGTGATGTTTGTCCAAGTGCGACAATCATCCATTGACTTCTCAGAATCCAACGTCTAATCCTCAACTTGATCCTGAATAACAGCTTGTATCGGCTTGTAGTAAGTCCGATGAACAGGGGATGCACCATATTCCTTCAATGCCAGCCGATGCTTCTCCGTACCATACCCCTTATGCTCATTAAACCCATACTGAGGAAATTCATCATGCATCTCTTGCATCAATGAATCCCGATAGACCTTCGCAATGACACTCGCGGCGGCAATACTCAATGAACGCCCATCCCCACCAATCATACTTACCTGATGAATAGTCGGTACTTCGGGCAAAATCACATCATCAATAAAGAGGCAATCCGGTTGAAATTTGGGTGTTTGGAAAACTTGCTCAAAGGCTTGTACCATTGCCAGACGAGTCGCTTTCTCGATACCTAATGCATCAATTTGGCTTGCACTTTGTTCGCCAATACCCCAAGCAACAGCAACTGACTTTATCTTTTCGTCCAACAAACCCCGCTGACGAGCCGTCATCGTTTTACTATCACGTACCCCTTTAAGCAGTTTCGGCAAGTCAGGATTATCCAGAGGCAAACAGACCGCACCAGCAACCACAGGACCCGCCCACGGACCCCGGCCCACCTCATCAATCCCCACGATGAAACGTAGCCCCATCTCTTGATAGCGTTTCTCATGTTTGAGGCTGGCGGTTCGTCCCCGACGCGCTTTTCGGTGCATACAAGCCCTTCTTCCAATTTTGCCGAATTTGCCAAATCTCACGGAGCATATTCAGCGTGTCATCTTTTAATTTCATCGTTGAATAGGGGTCAAAATACCATGTGATTGGCACTTCCTTGACGCTATATCCCCGCTTTTTGGCTATAAACAGCAACTCCACATCAAAGCCAATACCATTCATCAACTGCACATCAAACAGGTCGCCTGCCACATCTGCCTTAAACATCTTAAAGCCACACTGCGTATCTTCATACTCACGCAATGCCATAAGCTTAATAATCCAATTGTTTACACGCCCCATCAAATGTCGATACTCCGGCTCACCAACACGATTAGCTTCGTCCCCTTCACGAGTTGCAATCACAATATCGCACCCCGATACCTTCGGAGGTAAGAACTTATCCAATTCATCAATCGGCATCGACAAATCCGCATCACACATAAAGCGATACTCACCCCGAGCTTCCAGCATCCCCGCTTTGACCGCCAAGCCCTTACCCCGTGTATCAACTTCCATCACTCGAACATACGGATGCGTTTTCGCGTATTCATGCGCAACTTCTGCGGTGTTATCATGACTGCCATTCTCAACAATCAACACCTCAGCAGTGAAGTCTTGCGCTGTTAGATACTGGTCAATTTTCTCTAAGCTAGGGACTAATCGTCGCGCTTCGTTGTGTGCCGGAATAATAATCGACAAAAACGGACGTTCTTCAACACTCAAGGATGTGTCTCCATAAAAGCTGACTCAAGAAGAGCGAACCCATTGTCCGCCCGCTAAAGGGGAGGATTGTAACTGATAGCGCGCCAATTACGAGGGTTCAATCAATTGGAGGAGATAAAATAGCTTCAAGGGTCGCCTCATCTACCAGTCGATTCGCCTGAATAGCACGTCGTTTCCGAAACAACTTCGGCAAATGCAACACTCCAACGAACATCCCTTTTAACCTTGCCCGTGCCGCCCCACCCCGCCATGCCCTTATCGCATCCGTCGCTATTGATGCTTGTCGTCGCAAGATAGTTCGCCAATACTTCCGCCACAACCCGCTCGGCAAGTTCTTCACCAACACATAAATCGAATTCCGCCCGTCATGATAACTCGCTGTCACCCCGCCACCTGTTGCCGACAAATGATGATAGACAATCGCATTGGGCACATACAAGGTTTTCCAGCCTGCCAATTGCGCCCGCCACGCCAAATCTATATCTTCCAACAAAAAGAAAAAATCATCGTCCAGCAAGCCAATTTCATTCAACATCACCTTCCGATAAGCCGATGAACCTCCACACGCCCCAAAGACATACTCAGGTTCATCATATTGTCCCTCGTCTTTCTGCCACACACCCCGATTCCCAGCACGTCCATCCACAGTGAAAAAATCACCCGCTGTATGGATATGATCACGTTGATTAAACAACAACATCTTACTCGCCACACTCCCCACATCAGGATGTTCAGCAAACGCTTTCACAATAGCCTCAACCCAGCCAGCATCGACCTCTGTATCATTGTTCAACAAGGAAATAATCTCACCTTCTGCCACTTCCATCCCCACGTTACACGCCCCTGTAAATCCCTGATTTTCCGACAATTCAATTAACTTTACTTTAGGATAATGGGCTTTAATAAAATCTTGCGAACCATCCGACGAGGCATTATCCACAATAATAACTTCTGTTTTGGCATATGTTTGTTCCAGCAATGAATCCAAACATACCTGCAAAAACTGCTTCCCATTCCAATTCGGAATGACAATCGAAAAGAGAGGATTAGCCATTGAGTAAATTTTCTTTTTCTAAAAAGTCATCAACGGCTTCTTGCCACACCCGCAATTCAATTCCAATGCCCTTCCCAGCCAGATTCGCCAACGCGCAAAATTCCGGCGGGGTCGAAGGGCGCTTCCACTCCTGAGATGTGATTTTCGCAATCGGCACATCAGCATAATCCGCTTGATCCAACACATAACGCGCAAAATTCCAACGTGAACAAAATCCTGCATTCACAAAATGATAAACCCCATAGCGTTCTGTCTCAATCAACTTTGCAATCGCCTCAGCCACATCATTGGTGTACGTCGGATTCGCCACCTCATTAATCACCACACGCAAGGGCTTATCGGCTTCCATCGCACCCAAAATCGCCTGAATAAAGTTGCGCCCCCCATGAGCAAACAACCACGCTGTTCTTACGACATAATGCTTCACATTCAACGTACGCACCGCTTCTTCACCCAACCACTTACTATAGCCATAAGGATTGATCGGCTGAGTACGATCATATTCTCGATAAGGGGATGTCGATTTGCCATCAAACACTTCATTACTACTCACATACAATATCCCCGAGCCAATCTGTGCCGTTGCCACCGCCAGATTTTGTGTCCCAAAGCCATTAATCGCAATTGCCTTTTCAGGATTCTCTGCACACCCATTCACGTCCGTCCACGCCGCAGGATGAATCACCAAATCAGGTTGATACTCATGTACAATAGCCTTCACAGCATCAAAATCAGTGATGTCAAGTTCAGCTTTACCCAGCCCCACCACATCATGACCTGCACGGAGTTGGCCTACCAACAAGCCACCCAGCCGTCCCTTCGCGCCAGTTATCAGGATTTTCATTTATCTCGCTCTCTCCACACCTGATAAATAAAATTCACTTCTTGCTCCCAAAAGGCTTGCTCATCCTCAAACTGTCGCCCTCTTTGCAACGCATAGCGAAAGAATCCATTGCCCGGCAGACCATCGGATTGTCGCACCACCAACGCACATAACAACCCACGCCCTGCCTCATCTTCCATTTGACAAACCGCTTTCAACAATCCCGCAAAAGCATAGCTGTAAGGATGAATCTCCACCGTTTCCAGTTGTCGCGCCAATTCACCATAGGTAATCGTCTCACGCCTTTTCGCCAAGTCAATTAATCGACACCGTATCTCAGCCAGCACCTCACCCCACACCGCCTCCGCAAAACCATATTTTTGGCTCAGATTAGTCGATATTCCAGACTACATTTACCAAGCGATACTCCGGCACATCCATCACCACATAAGCAGGCATCCCCCACGATTGCCAAATATCAAAGCCGTCCACCTGATACAACCCAGCCAACACAATCGACATCGCCGTACCATGTGTCACAGCAAGAATATTTTGTTCAGGATATGCATTCACGATCTGCTCCAATGCCCCGCCCACACGCTGATAGGTTTCTAGTGCTGTTTCTTCCCCAAATATCAATTGCTCAGGATAAGCAAATAATTGTCGAATTTTCTCGTAAAACACGCTCACATCAGGGTAAAAGGGCTCATTCCGTCGTTGATGCTCGCGTAACCCCTCGGCAACTTGCGGAAACAACCCCAAGGATTCACCTACGATTTGGGCTGTTTCCAAGGCTTTAGACTCAGGACTCGTCTTCAAAACCTGTGGTTGATATGCCCGCAACCTCGCTGATAATGTCAAACATCTTGTCCGCCCTTCAAATGACAATCCCCATTCTTCAGACGGACGACTCGCATCTTGCTGGCTACTAGAATGTCGTACCAAAATCAGATAAGGCATAGCCTACCTCAACACCAGTGAATTCTCATCAATAACAACCGACGACAAACGATACACATCACCATTCACTTCAATAGTCGCACCCCGCAGGAATGCATTCGCTTCTTGTTCCACATCTCGTACCAGTTCACCCAATTCACCATCAGGGAACTCGTATAGCACCCCACCAACATCCACACCTTCAATCCCCAGTTGAGTATTATCCGAAATTGTCACCACTGCGTTGACACTCTGCCATGATGCCAGTTGAGTAATATACACATCTGCTTGCAAAATCGCCCCGCCAGACCGAAAATTAACTGTCACATTCCGCACCCGATTACCCGAAGACATACAAAACGCACTATATTGATTGCAAAGACTAATAATGGTCGATTCGTTAAATGTCACTTGCACCTGTTCCCGACCCGATTCATTCATCCCAATTGTAATAGGCACACCCGAAATTATTCGACGTTCTCCTCCATAAGTCACTACAAACTGAGAACTAGTCGTCGCATCAGACAATGGCTTCACGCCATCAACATCGTCCGCCTCTAACACCTTCTCTGTCTCTGCCACAGGTTGGAATCCAGCGATACGCAAGCCCAAGGCAGGTACAGCCGGAAGAAATAATACCAGCACCACACCCACGACAAATACAGCTAAGAATATACCCATCCCACAGCCACAACCTTGCGTATTCAAGCCTGTCCGTCGGCTATAGGAGGCTCTAGTCACACGCATGACATTCGCCTATAGTTGGTCATATTGATTCCATTCTAGGAGCTTTAGATGCGGAAATATAGCCTTGTTCTCTTGATGTTATTATTCACAACCAGCCTCTTTGCCCAAGAAGACATTGGTAGCATAGGCGACCCTTATTTCCCTGACTTAGGCAATCGTGGCTATGATGCAATCCATTACACCATCGACCTCAAACCCGATATTGAAGCGGGTTCGCTCGAAAGCACCGTTAACATCATGCTCCAAGCTACCCAAGATTTGGATGTCTTCCATCTCGACTTTGAAGGTTTCATAATTGATTCGCTCACAATTAACGAAGTAGAAACACCCTTCACACGCGACGGACGTGAACTCATCATTACCCCTGCTACTACTATCCTCAGTGGAGAAACTGTCATCGTCAGTGTCAGTTATCATGGCATTCCCCGCGT
>JANQRM010000019.1 GCA_028284565.1 Anaerolineae bacterium
ATCGTTCTAAGGTGAAGGTGATGGTGGATTTCTTTGGACGTGAAACCCCGGTTGAGCTGGGCTTTATGGAAGTGGAAAAAGTCTAGCGACGGTTACACAATTTAGGAAGCAAATGTGCCATCTGTTGCACCTCGCACAGGTGGCATTCTTTTGACCAACTATCCAATATCGAGGTAGCTATTATGGCGAAAAAAGTCAAAGCAGTAGTCAAACTTCAAATCCCTGCTGGCAAGGCGAATCCGGCTCCGCCGATTGGTCCTGCACTGGCACAACATGGTGTGAACTTGATGGGGTTTGTGAAGGAATATAATGCGCGGACATCGAACCGTATGGGCGAGATTGTGCCGGCAGAGATTACCATCTTCCAAGATGGTTCGTTTAAGTTCATCTTGAAAAGTCCCCCGACTTCCTTTTTGATTAAGAAAGCGGCGGGTTTGGAGAAAGGGTCGCCTAGTCCAGCGGCAGAAATTGTTGCCACACTAAAGAAAGACCAAGTGCGGGCGATTGCGGAACAGAAGATGAATGATTTGAATGCTCATGACATTGAGGCGGCGATGCGTCAGATTGAAGGGACGGCGCGTCAGATGGGGATTCGTGTAGAGGGGTAAGCCCTTTGAACCGATTTAGCGCAGGTGGCAAAAACTGAGTACGTTGAGACTAGCAATATGATTTTACAGGCAGACACACAGGTCTGCCCCTACAGGTCGTATTTCAGGTGAGCTTTCGACAATTTTCAGCAAGATCAATAAAATTCAATTCATGTACGGTGGGAGGGGAAGAAGCCCCGTTGAACCACAGGAGAGAATCTTATGCCGAAGCGTGGCAAACGTTACAACGAAGCTGTTAAAACTTATGATAAACGACAAGAGTATCCGCTGGGTGAAGCGGTGAAGCTCGTGAAGAATATGGCGAAGGCGAAGTTCGACGAAACCGTCGAGATGCACTTCCGCCTTGGGATTGACCCGCGTCATGCTGACCAACAAGTACGGACGACGGTGATGCTCCCGAATGGCACGGGAACAGAAGTACGGGTTTTGGTCTTCGCCGAGGGTGATGATGCGCGTGCCGCCGAAGCCGCTGGTGCGGATATGATTGCGGATGACGAGATTATCAGCAAAATCCAGAATGATAACTGGTTTGAATTCGATGCAGTCATTGCGGTGACGAGCCTGATGAAAAAGGTTGCGCCTTTAGCCCGAATTTTGGGTCCGCGTGGTTTGATGCCGAATCCGAAAGCCAACACAGCTGTTTCATCGGATGACCTACCGCGTGCGATTGAAGAATTGAAAGCGGGTCGTGTGGAGTTCCGTAATGACAAGACGGGCAATGTGCATGTGCCTGTGGGTAAAGCCAGCTTTGAGGAAGACAAGTTGCTGGAAAATGCTCAAGCTGTGTTTGATGCGGTGAATGCCCAAAAGCCATCAGGGATGAAGGGTATTTACATGAAGAAGGTCGTTGTGACCTCGACGATGGGTCCAGCAGTGCGGGTGGTTACTTAAGTATCCCCACCCCAGCCCTCCCCGATTCTCAGGGAGGGAGTTGACTGTAGTTGTTAAGCAAGTGGAGAATAAAAGCACATCTGGATTGGGTGTGCTTTTTGGGTTTTTAGCGAGTTAGCATTTCAGTTTGTCAGCCAGTCTGAATGGAGGCAAATGGAAAGTAAATGTGAATGCACATCTGGAATGGGTGTACTTTTTGGATTCGCGCCTCTCGTTGTTGTGTTGTAACGATCCGAATATTTCGACTTTTGCGTCTAGCTTGAATAGATGTTAATCGTGCTGGGTAATTGTCATTGTCTGTGCGATACTCAAGCCCTTATCGCAGGGAAATTCAGAAAGCGACGGTCATGGTAGCACTCGACACACCCCATAAACGCAAACCTTATCCACTCAAGGCGCAATTGGCGATGTTGACGACTTCGCGAATCGTTATCAATACGCCGTTTCGGATGGTTTATCCTTTATTGCCCGTGTTTGCTCGTGAGCTCAACGTTTCGATTGGTGATATTGCCCTCATCCTTACTGGCTCACAATTATTGGGTTTAAGTGCACCGGTGATTGGCACATTTTCTGAAAAGCGGGGGCGACGATTTACCATTTCGCTGGGTTTATTGGCTTATGCCATTGGTTTGCTAACTGTGTTTTTGATGCCCAATTTCACTGGGATGGCGATTGC
>JANQRM010000028.1 GCA_028284565.1 Anaerolineae bacterium
GGTCGCCGTGTATTGTCCAGAGCGTAGGGTGTTGAACGAGCCAATCAACACGAGTGCGATGATAATCACACGCAAGCTGTTAATGACCAAATCGACCCATGAGATTCGTTCTAAAAACTGTCGTTGCATAAAAAGCCTCTTCTGTAAAGTTTAAGTAGGTTGTTGCTGGGTACTGACAAATAAAAACTGTTGGCTGTTTCTTTGGGTAAGGGCGTAAAGCTGTACGCTCCTACAATAACGCCTATCGTTAGTTTTAAAAAAATCTAATTCCCAAAAACAAACCACCTAAATCACACTATCAGGGAAAAGAGCCAGACACGACAGCGCGCTGGCTCTTTATATTGTACTTACACTATAGAATGACTCGGTCTAGCCTTCAGCGTCGCTCAATGTCCAGAACGGCGCGGGGGGCCATGCATCATCATTGACTTCGGCTTCCGTAATCTGGAAGATGGCAAGGGCTTCACCCGTTGCACAGTCACCGGTTTCACCACAACTGAGCAAGCCAGTCAGACCTTCAAAGTCAGTGGTTGCGGTCAGGGCATCACGCAGAGCTTGGCGACCAATGGAGGCACTACCATCGTCAGAAACAGTCGCAACAGCTTCGACAGCATCCAAGAGCATATTGGTTGCATCATAAGCATGTGCGTGGAAGCCACTGGGAGGTGTTCCACCAATTTCTTCGTCCCATGTTTCGAGGAATGCTTCATATTCTTCACCTACAACCAGCGGACCAGAGAGGAACATGCCAATCGCGGCTTCACCCGTGTTTTCTGGGAAGCTCTCCACTTGCAAACCATCTGCGCCCATCAAGACCGTGTCGCCTAATCCATCAACTTCGAGAGTTTGTGCGGCGATAAAGTTGCCTTCTGGCTCGAAGATTGGGAAGTAGAGGACATCAGGAGCATTGGATGCGATTTCGGTGAGGATTGCGCTCATGTCGGTATCACCAACATTGACCGCACCTTGGAAGGTCACTTCACCACCGAGTTCGGTGAAGACTTCAGCCATCACAGCTTGCAGACCATCCGCATAGGGACTACCGTCGTGAATGGTTGCGAGGGTACGCGCGCCCAAGACATCATAAGCGAATTGCGCGGCAACTGCACCTTGGAAGAGGTCATTGTGAGCTGTGCGATAGTAACCGGGCATCCATGTACCACCCATATCGGGATCGTCATCTGTCAATGTAGGCGCGGTGTTGGAGGGAGAAATCATCACCAAACCCGCATCGCTGATAATCGGCAAGGCAGCGGCTCCTGCACTGGAGCAGTTCGTACCAATCACACCCACGATCAAGTCGTCGGAAGCGACACGTTGCGCGGCAGTTTGTCCACCTTCTGCACTACAGAGGGAGTCTTCACCAGTAATCTCGATTTCGTGACCGAGCAATTCACCGCCACGCGCAAGGACAGCCAGCTCAATTCCACCAAGCGAATCTTCGCCCAAGAAGGAGGTTGCGCCAGAGGTTGTCAGCATGTAGCCCACCACAATCGGATCATCTGGACCGAGTTCGATACATCCGAGTTCGTCCATGCATTCCGCTTGTGCAGCAACAGCGGGTACACTGACCACCATCAAGGCAAGCAAAAGTAAAATGGGTAAAAGACGTTTCATAAAAGGTTCTCCTTATACTTAATAAGTGTTAGATAATGGGAAATCTGAATATCCCAATTAGCCAACGTGTTACTCCATATAACACGCTATTAACGATAACGAAAATCATAACGGTATGCAAGTGCAGAGACACAAGGCGAATTGTGCAGATTTTATCAATGTTTGAGGTTAACCCGATGCTATTATGTATCTCTGAATAATCTGGCAAAGCCTGTATAGGGCGATAGCGGAATCAACTCAAAGGTAATTAAGCCCGCCAGCACCATCGGCAAAGAGTTGAGGGCATCTTGGGCGGTGGCTTTATCCTCTGCTTCTAGGATGATGACTGCCGTATGTTCATCGGGATTAAAATACATCTCTCGAAAAATCCCTGCAGTGACCAATTCCCATGCACGACGCGTTTCTGCTTCGCCATACGGCACGAAATCTTCTGCCGTTAAGCCGGGCTTTTCAAGTTCCAATGCCAAAAATTTCATTTGTATCTCCCTAATAATTGCCGATATCTTAGAACCCTATAACCAACAACTAACAGCATCTGTCCAAAATACGTTACAATCATCAGCGTGTCTATCTAAACCTTAGAGCAACGTATCATGTCCAACCCAATTTATGATCATATCGTACTCGGCGGGGGAATCATCGGCTCATCCACTGCGTATTATCTCAGTGAGATTAATCCCAACATTTTACTCCTCGACCAGTACGCTCCCGGCCACACGCTTGGCAGTTCCCATGGTGATAGTCGCGTGGTGCGCTTTAATTATCCAGAACCGATTTATGTTGAGATGGCATTGCTCTGTTATCCGCAATGGGAGGCACTCGGTGAACGCATCGGCAGACCCTTGATTCAAAAGACAGGTTTGCTCGATAGCGGTCCAGAAGGATGTATCCAAATCAACGAAGTCACCGACAATTTACAACGTTTCAATATCCCATTTGAGATACTCACCGCTTCTGAAATCAATGACCGTTTTCCGTATTTCCATTATGAAGATCACTATATCGGCATCTATCAGGCAGATGGAGCTGTCGGCTTTGCGACTCCGGCGGTGCGGGCATTGTGGCAGTTGGTCAAAGTGAATGGTGGCTATACCAAAACAGACACACGCATCTTAGCGATTGATACCACTGGAAGCACTATCAAATTGCGAGATGATAATGGCTACACATGGGAAACTCACAATCTCGTCATCACAGCGGGGGCATGGACGAAAAAGCTACTTGCACCCCTTGACTTAGATATTCCTCTCGTTGCCTCCCAAGAACAACTCAGTTACTTTCCTTCCAAAGATGGCTTTGACCATCGCGTTGGCCAGATGCCCGATATGATTGACTTTGGCTATAACAACCCCTTCTACACAATCCCGCAAGTTGAAATACCGGGAGTCAAAGTCGGTTGGCATCATACGGGTACAGCAATCGACCCGAATAACCCGATTGATTTGGGAGACCGTATTACTGTTGGAATGCAAGCCTTCGTCGAGCGACGCTTCCCCCATCTATCTAGCACACCTGTTGAGACCATCAACTGTCTTTATACTAATACGCCCGACTACCACTTCGTATTAGACCGTCACCCAAACATTTCCAATATTGTCATCGGCGCGGGTTTCTCTGGACATGGTTTTAAGTTTGCACCCACAATTGGTACAATTCTCGCCAATCTCTCTCGTGGACAAGAATCCCCTGTTCCACTCGATACCTTTGCTCTTGGACGCTTTGCTCATCCAGAATCACTCGTCCGTCGCACCGGCGCGTAATGCGTATCATCTCGGCGAAATCCGACAAGCCTATATACCTTGAAAACTAAGCAAACATAGAGATGAGCCAGCACAATGTTTCTATCCATTTTTAATGATTTGTTTTGCAAATCTTAACCCTGTGGCGATTGCGAAAATCGTACATCTGTGCTAAAGTAACCTATCGGTTAATTAAACCGAGAAGTTCAATAAAAAAGGAGACATGCAATGACCAATTTTGTTTTAATCTATACCGGTGGCGGAGAGCCAGATGAAGCTAATCAAGAACAAGTGATGGCAGAATGGGGCGCATGGTATGGCAAATTAGGAGAAGCTATTGTTGATGGAGGCAATCCTTTTAGTGTCTCCAAGCATCTGACGAGCGATGGCGTGAGTGATGGAGCCGCCAGTTCACCACCCGCCACAGGCTACACTGTCATTTCCGCCGAATCTCTTGACGATGCTGTCGAAAAATGCAAAGATCATCCCCACATCAAATATGGTGGGCAAGTCTCTGTCTACCAAACCTTCCAGATGTAATCGAGTTCGCTGTTTTTTAGGTCGGGAGTCGTCTCGACCTGCCAATCTCCTTACTACCAATCAATTGAACTCAAGATGCGGTTCTGCGAGCTGGGCCATGCTTAAGGCATAAGTCTCATCTTGGCTATCTTCATTGGACCAGCACGCACTCAGACAAGCATAAGCAAATGTAAATGCCAGAATCCGTTGTCGGGGAATCTGAAGTTGCTCAGAGAAGATGCTGGCTTGTTGCAAGAGGCGGTTTTCGTTTTGGACGAGTGTGGGCATCGAAATTGGATTGCATAAGGCATTAGCACAGTCAAAGGTACGTTCTCCGATTAAGCCTTTAGGGTCAATCGCCAGCCAACCGCGTTGGGAACTGTGGATGGCATTTTCATGATGCATATCACCGTGTAACACACAGATGTCGCGGGGTTGGGCGAGGATTTCTTCTGCTACCTGTCGGGCGCGGAAATAGATCGAGTCTTTGTCCTCCGACTCCGCTTTACGGAAGAGTGAGCGAAAGCGTCGACGGAGCGTTGTCAGTCCATCTAACTGAGCTGGTGGTGGTTTAGCATGGAGCTGATTTAAGACACGGACAATAATCTGTGTAGCTTTATCGTCTTTTCCCTCTTCGACATAAGGGATAAGGTCATCACCATCCGCATATTCAAGTAGGCGTGCTTTGTCATCATGCTTTAGGAGACGGACCGCCCCATGTCCATCAAAGTGTGATAAGGCAACTGCACCACCCTGCTCATCATGGATACCAATCGGAGTCAGCAATTTAAGGACGGTAATTTCATCTTGATATGTAACGCTATAGACTTCACTCGTCGGTGTGGATGCTATATGCTGGGGATGTGCAAGATTCCACCGAGTTAGGTACGAATCAAGCATCGCTGAATAACAGAGATTTCAATTGGATTGCCATAACTCTGCCCAATTGAGTGGATTCGTACTCGCTTGTGAAGCCTGTCGGATAGCATCCACATCCACTGGAATCCGACAAAACTCCACCTGAGCCTGTCCGTGTGCAACCTGCAAGATGGCATACTCTGCCCAAGGTAAGATGCTCGCGTCATCTTGAATCGGCATTTGGACAAGCGGTTCTCCCACACTGCCGGGGTTCATGATCAACATATCATGATGCCGACGGAATAACGGAATATGCGTATGCCCACCGACGAATAGGGTAGCATGATGCCCGTTCAACACGGTATCAAGTTCATCTGGTGGTGTTTTTGCAAGGATGATATCCGTGTTGGCTTGGGGTGACCCATGAAAAAAGAGTGCTGTGACATCATCAAAATTGCGTTCGAGTGTCGGGCGAAAGCTATCGAGAAACTGAAGATGCTGGTCAGAGAGTTGTTCACGACACCATTGCACAGTATCCATGACAATGGGAACGACTTTGCCTCGCCGTTTCATATCATCTATATCGAGCAGGTCGGTTTCATGATTGCCTTTGATAAACTGACAATCCAGCTCCATCATCCGATTGACAACCTCTATAGGTTGGGGACCCAACGTCGCCACATCGCCCAAACAGATCAATTCATCCACTTGTTTCGATTCAATATCCGCAAGCACAGCCTCTAATGAGACCAGATTGCCATGAATGTCCGAAATAATTGCAATCCGCATTGGTTTTGTTATTCCATTTCCGGTAAAGATGGCAGGAGCCACAGATAGTCACGGCGGAAGATCATGTCAATGAAGAGACGATAGACCAAACTCGATGACATAAAGCCCACATCACCTTCTTCATTGGTCGCCAATGGTGCGCGGAATGTGATTAAGGCGAGTGCTTTGCCCGTTTCTTCATCTACCTGAACCCGACCATCAACGCTCTCTACATTACGTGATTTTAATAGCTCATTGAACGGTACGCGCATTGCCAGCGACTCGGTGTTATCAAGGCGAGTAGGGATAATGTCAGCGGCAATTTGAGCATCCGCCTCGGTATCATAAACCAGCGCAACAATCACAATTTGTTTCGTATCGGCCGCAGTATCGGCAATCATCACCAATTGGAATTGAGGAATGGAGTCAAAGCCTTCGCTCAATTCAGCAAGAGCCGCTCTGGCTTGTTCGGGTGTTGACGATGCTCCAAGTAAAGCGGCAGGATCAAAGAGAAATTCGGTAGCTGGAATCCAGTAAGCTTGACGCAAAATCCCTGTATCGGGTTGCAAAAGCCCATCCTTCGGAAGCGCATTCACTGTGGCTAGATAATTCGGGTGCGTCGCCAGCGAGGATGCCTCGCCTGTTTGGATACCATAAATCAATTCCAATGCTTCACCCCCATTTGCGTTAATGATGAAGGTATCGGAGATGAGTAAGGGTTCAGGTCGTCCTAAACGTCCGCCAAAGGGATTAGCAGGGTTGGTATTGTTAAAGTCCATTTGCAAGCCATCGCAATCCTCATTCCCACAGAGCAAGGTGAAATCGCTCAATGAGTCGGCAGTGAAGTCGCGGGCAGTGAATGCCTCAATAATGGATTGGGCATCAAACTCACCCTGTAGCACGACCACATCGGCAGGCGGATCACCGAAATAGAGTTCGCGGTCGATATCGAAAAAGTCCATGCCAAGCAAGTCTTGCCACTCATCGCCAAAGCGGACGCCTGCTTGGATGATTTCGCCAGAACCACTCGAAATGCCAAACGAAGCCGCCATCCATAAGCCAAGTGATTCGTCTCTGGCATCATTGAGGGCTTTCCATTCCGCATGACTTGCGGGTTGCGCCGCACCGGGTCGCGCTTGTTCAACAGCACGATAATCGACATAGCTGACTAAAGTATCCAGCGTCTCGACATTCAGCGGGACAAATGCCAACATCTCCAAGACGGGATGATCATCCTCCTGAGCATGGATGGGTACGATAATCAGAGAAATTAGAAGCAAGAGAAGCAAAACACAAATACGAGGTTTCATCAAAGCAGAACTCCAATCCAACAGCAACATAGACCGTCACTATTGTAGGGTAGTGTGGATTGGCGTGCAATTACTGCGACATCATCATCCTATATCACTATTCAGAAGTTGCGCTTGTTGGACAGTTCGAGTATCTTCAATGTGCCTATCGTATGTATGTAAGTCGAAGTCCAATCATGCAACGTGACCCTGAACAAACAGAAGTTCAATTTCTCAATCGCTTTGCCCAACTCCAAAATAAGCGCATCCTTGAAATTGGTTGCGGAAATGGTCGGATGACATGGCGTTATGCTGAGCAGACTAACAGCGTCGTGGGAATTGACCCCGACCCTGCACGTCTCGCAGTTGCACTTCAAGACCGCCCGAAGGCTTTAGCAAATACGGTGTCCTTCTTTCAGGCACATGCTCAAGAATTACCCTTCGCGTCAGCTACCTTCGATGGCGTGATTCTCGCTTGGTCCTTGTGATGAATCCCCCCAGCGAGCATGGTTCATGCTCTTCAAGAAGTCTGGCGCGTGTTAATTCCCAATGGTTTTCTGATTGACCTGCGCCCTTTCATTGCTGAACCACCTGTACAGATTGTTGTCGGGAATCAAGTGATGGTCGCTGGAGCTATTGACGGAACAGCGAATTTTTCAAAGCACTTAAACGCAAATCGTGCTGTACAAGAAATAGTCAATCACGGTTGGTTTGTTGCGGAAGAACAAGATGCCTTCGAGCTATACACCTACTGGGATGGCACAGGCGAATTCAAGACCTTTATGGACGAAGAGAGTCAGTCTATTCTGCCTCTAGAAACATTGGCGGAAGCAAAACGCCTGATTGCATCAGAAGCCAATGCGCGCCTTCGCACTCAACGCCTTATGGTCATCGCCCGTTACCGAAAAGTATCAGCTCAATAACATCAACTGCCATAGCTAACTGGCGATTGCCCTTTCGCTTCGACCTTGCCAGAAAGAACATTCACAATCGCTTGTGTTGTACTGGGACGGAAGCTGAATCCGCAGAGAATCGTAGCGACATCTGGCAATTCACTGATGCCATAAGGGTCACGCAAGGCGACTACAATGAATTCGTCGCCAATCTGCTCAACCACTTTTTGAATGACGGTTGCTTGACTACTTTTGTCAAAATCCATGCCAGGGAGTGGATAATTCTCCGTGACTACTATCACCAAACCATTGCCAACCTCTGTCCCGTCGATAACCTCCTCAGCCGATACGATGCTGACCGATTCGAAGGTGGTTTGCATAGCTTCGGCAAAGGTATCAAAAGCAGGCTTGGCTTGGTTGGGACCAATCCCACGGGTGTCGGCAATGCCTTCATAGCTTGCGCGAAGGGAACTATTGACCAAGATGATGTCCGTATCTGTGGCAAGTGGTATCTGCTCTGCTCTATCTTGAAGGATGACAACCGCTTGTTGCGAGACCTCGAGTTCCACTTGGCGATGCTCGGCACTACCGACGATTTGAATCGCGCTCTCTTTTCTCTCAGCCATCGCGTCGATATTATAGGCATCTTTGAGTTTGAGGATTCGGGAGACGGCATCATCCACTCGTGATGAATCAAGGTCTCCCGATTCAACCGCTTGAATTACCCCTTGAATGAGAGCTTGTTGCTGTTGCAAGTATTGTTCGGCATTGTGGTCATAATGTTCTTCTGCCAGCATAATCATATCGACCCCTGCACGAATGGCTCGTATTGCTGAGTCTACAGGGTCGTAGTTGGCTTTCATCGCCTTCATGTTCATGCTATCTGACAGAATCAGACCATCAAAGCCCATTTCATCCCGTAGGACATCTTGCAAAATAATCGACGACAGCGTGGCAGGATGGTCGGGGTCAAGTGCAGGGAAGAGAATATGCGCGGTCATAACAATACTCACGCCTGCATTGATTCCTTCGACAAATGGATGCAAATCAATCGCAAGCAATTCATCCCGTGTGCGGTTGACAGTGGGCAAGCCACGATGACTGTCGGTTGTGGTATCACCATGACCCGGGAAATGTTTGACAGTCCCTATCACGCCGGCATCTTGTGTCCCTTTGACCGCCGAAGCCGTCATATGCCCCACCAATTCGGGGAATTCACCAAACGCGCGCATTCCGATAATGGCGTTATGCGGATTAGAATTGCAATCTGCACAGGGAGCAAGGAGCGTATTCAAGCCTACAGCACGGAGTTCTTTCGCTAGCACTTGATACATCTCATAAGCGGCTTGGGGATTGTTCGTCGCGCCCAATGCCATATTGCCGGGTCCGGTGGTACTGCCATCGACCATCACACCCCATGAGCCTTCTTGGTCAACACCCAGTAGCAAGGGAATCTGTAAGCGGGTGTTTTTGGCGTAGCCTTGTAGTTCTTGTGTCAAGTCGATTGCCGCTTGCGGTGTCGGGATGTTGTCATTGCTGATATAAGCCCCCCCGACGAGATTTTCCTCGAATAGAATTCGGGCTTCATCCAGACGATTTTCGGCAAATGCCAGCAGGAACAACTGTCCTGCTTTCTCGGCAAGTGTCATAATCTCAAGTTGTTGTTGAAAGTTGCTCATGGTTTATCCTTCGACTGCACCCATGGTTAAGCCCTGTACCAAATAGCGTTGGAAGAACAACGCCATTACAATCGGCGGAATCATCGTGACGACAGCCGCCGCGCTCATCGCTTCCCACGCGACTTCATATTGCCCGATGAAGAGCGTTAACACGCGCGTGACCGTCTGCGAATCCGGACTTTTGGTGAAAATCAAGGGGATGAGGAAGTTATTCCATGTATTCAACAAGGACACCAAAAAGACCGCAACCATCCCCGGACGCGCCAAGGGAATGATAATCGTCCAGAGTAACCGCCACCGTCCACAACCATCGACTAAGGCGGCATCTTCAATCTCATGTGGCACATCGCGGATAAAGGTGGTCATCAGCCAAATCGCAAGCGGTAAGAGCAAGGTCACGAAGATGATAATCAAACCGGGAATCGTATCCACCAATTTAAGCTGAGACATGATAAAGAAGAGAGCAATCAATGCCACCCAAATCGGCAACGGCATCATCAACATTAAAAAGAAGAAGATCGGTTGCTTGAGCCTGAATCGTAACCGAGAGAAGATATAGCCTGCCCCAGTCCCCAAAAGCGTCACTATTGTCGCTGAACCCACACTTACCATAAAGCTATTGAGCATCCCACGCCCGAACAAGCCTGCCGTAGGAGAATAACCACCATCTCGATAGCGCGCACCTTCGCCGAATAAATCGACGTAATGCTCAAAGGTGGGTTCCGATGGAAACCAGACTTTATAGGGACGCGCATACAATTCGCTACGGGTGGAGATACTCGATACAAAGACCCAATATATCGGCGCTAATGCCCATAACAAGACAATCACACAGGCAACATAGATAAAACCGAGTCGGACAGTTTTGCGTTGTTGGAAGTTTAAGTTCATCGTTCGTCCCTCACCCCTTGATTGTAAATCCG